>JAJZRM010000045.1 GCA_021802685.1 Deltaproteobacteria bacterium
GGGCCGTCTGCGCCGCCCTGCGGCTCGACCGGCCGTTGCGCGGGTTCCTCCTCGCGCTCTCGAAAGCGGCATCCGGCGCGAAGGGCGCGGCGTTCCTCGCCGGAGGGTTTCTCCGCGACGTCGTGGACGGCAATCCCGAAGCGGACGTCGACGTGATGGTCGCCGGCATGTCCCACAGGGAGATCGGGGCCTTGCTGGAAACGCTGCCGCACGCCCGCCTGGGAATCCGGAAGGTGGTTTCGGCGGGGAAGCATTTCCCCGTGTACCGGGTCGCGACGGATTGGAGCGGCCGGTACGTCGATGTTTCCGCCGCCCGGGGCGGCGGGGTGGAGCGCGCGCCGGCCGCATGCGCCATGGCCGACGCCGCGCGGCGGGACTTCACGATCAACAGCCTGTTGTACGAGCTCCGGCCGGGGAGGAACCGCCTCGCCGGGGAGCTGCTCGACCCTTTCGGCGGCGTCCGGGACCTGGCGGCCCGCGTGATCCGGTGCGTGGGTTCGGCGGACGAACGGCTCCGGGAAGACCCGGTGCGGGCGCTGCGGGCGATCCGGATGAAGAACGAGCGGAAACGGTACAGGATCGATCCGGCGACTTTCCGGGCGATCCGTCGCCTCGGCCCTTCCCTGCTGCCGGCCGTCCCGGCGGAACGGTTCTCGGGCGAGCTGCTCCGGTCCCTGCAGGCGAATCCCCGCGGAACGATCGTAGATCTTCGGCGGACGGGGATCCTGCGCGCCCTGCTTCTCGAGTGGGCGCGAAAGAGATCCGGTATCGATCGGGCCGCCCGCCGGTACGACGCCGTCGCCCGTACTTCCCCCGTTCCGGCCCCCCCGGCGATCCTTCTGGCGAACCTCCTCCTCGACCTGCCTCCCCGGGACGCCGAGGCCGCGGCGCGCCGCCTGCGGTTCCCGAACGTCCGGCGGATCGTCGCAACCGTCTCGGAGTTGCGCTCCTTGAGGCACCCCGGGAGGATGCGGTTCCCCATGGCCGAAACCGAGGCGATCCTCTCCCGGCAGGAGGCGCCTGACTCATTTATCGCCCTCTACCGCGCGTCGGTTGCGTGCGACGGTGGACGGGCAAAAGACTTAAAGCGGTTTCACGACTATTGTCGAAAAGCCCCCATTTTCATTGATGGATTCGATTTACGAAAGGCGGGGATCCCCGAGGGGCCGGAAAGGGAGGCGGCGCTCCTCGCGGTCCGCGAGGCGACGCTGGAAGGACGGATCGAAAACCGGGAGGCGGCCTTGGAATGGATCAGGGAACTTTCACTATTACGTAGTCGAATGTCTTCTTCCCGGACCAGGACGGCTGCATCGAGGCCGCATACCAAGTGAAGTTCGATCCGAAGCCGCCCTCGAATTTCCATTCGAGGGTCGTGCCGGCATTTTCGGAATGCTGAAACAAGACCTTCGTGCAGGGGGTGAACTTCCCGTTTTCCCATCGGCGGTAACAACCTTTCCATTCGCCGAACCGGGCAATGAACATGGAATCGATCCCCTTTCCGTCGAGGTCGATCCCCGGGACCTGCGGCACATGTTCATCGGATGCCGGGGCTCCGCCGGGCACGGAGTCGATGTAGATCCCGAACACTTCATCGAAGGATTGTATGACCGGGTAGAACGCGACATCGATCCGGAAGTAACTGTGCTTGCCGTCGAAGGCGTGGTACGCGGCCTTGATGTCCCGGCAAGGTTTGTACGGCCCGCCGTAGCTGTTCGTGTCTCCGAGGGGGTCCGTGATTTTCCGTACGCCCGCCGAGTTCCAATCGTACAGGTAAGCCGCCATGAGGGGGCGCGATGCCGGGAGAAATGCCGAGACGGCGACGAAGAACGACAGAAACCGGATACACGAACCGGGCCGCGTCGCCCGGCGCGTTTCGGAAGACTCCAAGACAGTTCCCACTTTCTCCGTGCATCGAAGCGGATCAAGTTGTTGAAAAGTGGATGCCTGTTTAGGTTTTATGCTTGCTCTTAACGACTTTTCTTGTCAATCGGGAATATCATGAAGACAGGACGAAGCGGCGGAAGGAGAAAGGAGGCACCGTGGAAGCCGGAAACGGGACGTTCCGCGTGGCGGCGCTATTCCTCGGGGCGTCGCTGATGTGCGGTTGCGCCGCTCCGCGCGCGACGGCAAGGCCGGATGGGCCGAACCCGGTAGCGGTGCGCCTGCCGGTCATCACGCCGTTGAAGATCGAACCGCCCCAGGCCCCGCCGGGCTCCGAACCGTCGATATCTCCCACCGAGGTCGAGGAAGGCAGAACGCGTTCGCTGAGGATGATCCAGATCGACTACGAACGCGGAAAATCCGGCCCGGCGGTCGAGGAGAACCCGCCGGGCACCACGGACCCTGAACCGAAACCCTGACGCTTTCCTAACGGAAACGGCCGCCTCCACCGCGGTCGCGGTCGCCGATGTTCCCCCGACCGCCGCCACGGTCGCCCCCGCGATCCCCGCCGCCACGGTCACCGCCGCCCCCGCCACGATTGCCTCCATCGCCGCCGCGGTCACCGCCGCCGCGTCCCCCGTTGCCGCCCGGCGCAACCTCCGGCGCTTGGCGGTCAGGAGGCCGTTCCACTTCGCCCTTTCCGCCTCCACCGCCCGGCGCCCGCTGGACGGGTGCCTGCCGCGGGGCGGGTGCCTGCTTCACCTCGCCGCTTCCGCGGTACCGCTCCGGCAGATCCCGCCGCTCGCGGACGGGAGATTTCGGCTTCACGCCGTCCTGCGAAGGCTCGACCACCGGCGGCGCGGGGGCCGGCCGCTTCGGTGCGGGCTCCCCGCGCCTCGGCTCCACGGCGCGCTTCGGTTCATCGGTGCGCTTCGGTTCCACGGCCCGTTCCGGCCGGCCCGGACGGACGGCGCCTTCACCGGGGGAACGGGTCTCCCCGCCGGTACGCCGCTCGACGGCAGGGCCCCCTTTCGGCGCGGGGACGCCGCGCTGCGGTGTCGTCCGTTCGCGCTGCGGGGGACGCGCTTCCACGGGCCTGCCGCCGGGGGTTCCCCGCCGCTGCAATTCCGGCCGCACCGGACGCGCATCCCTCCGTGCCCCGGGGGGCGTTGCGGCCCGGATCGCTTTCTGCCGCTCGGTGCGCACGGCCGTCACGTCGCGCCATTCCCGTTTCTCCTTCCCCGGTCCCGGCCGCGCGAAGACGCGGCCGCGGTCGAGCGGACGGTTCCACCGCGACAGGCGCGGATCGCCTCGACGGAATTCCGCCGGGCGGCGGAACCTTTCCCCGGGCCGCAGCGGTACCCAGCGCACATTGCGTCCTTCGGAGACGAAGCGGACGTTGCTCGGCACGTATTGAAAGCGCCGATGGTGTTGACGGTGGCCCGAACCGAATACGAAGCCCACGGAAACGAACGCGTTGTACGGAGTCCATACCCACCCGAACGCCGGGTCGCTCACCCAATAGCCGCTATGGTACGGATACCAGCCCCACGGCTCGTACGATACCCAGGTCCATCCGTACGGGACGATCCAGACCCACCGGCCGTAGACGTACGGGGACCACCCCACCGCCACGCGGGGACGCCACACATACCCGTACGACGGGGAACTGACCCATTCGCCGTATTCCTGAAGTTCATCGTAGACGACGGGAGGGACTTCGGCGCCGCGCTCCGCCTCGGTCGGCGGCTCCGGAGGAGGAGAGGTGTCCACGCCGCCCTCGTACTTGCTGAAAACGACCTCTTCGCCGATCAGCACCTCTTCCCCGGCGAGCACGCGGTACTGCCTTTCTTCATGCGAAAGCGACGCCTTCCCGCGGCGCACCACCAGGCGGGTGGCGTCGTCGTCCGTCACCGTGAGCCAGTACCGGCCCGGTTCCGTGAAGTTCGTGCGGCCGCCGCCGGGGATCCGGACGGCCACGGGGCCGAAGTCCTCTTCGGGGAGGTCGAACCGGATCTCCCCCGCGCGAAGGCGGAAAGCGGTTTCCTCTTCTTCCATGTCCCGGACCTCGAGGTCGGTTCCCGCGGTGAGCAGGACGAACTGCCCGCCGCGGAACTGCAGCTCGGCCTCCGAATCTTCGGGCACGCTGATGCGGCTGTTGGGGGTCAGGGGGGTGTTTGTCGGGACCTCTTCCCAGTCCTGCCCGTCGGGGGTCCGGGCCCATGCGGACCCGGCGAGCACCTTGAGGCGGGCGATGGAATACGCGGGAATGCCCGCCGTCTCCCCTTCCGTCTCCTCGGCGGGGACAGGTTGCGCGAGGGCGGATACGGAAAACGCCAGGGTGCAGGCAAAGGCGGCGGCAAGCCGGGCGGCGCGGTTGGTGAATTTCATCCTGTCGCTCTCCCTCCGTTGGTCCATGCACGTTAGACGGGACGGCGGGAGGCAAATATTCAATCGTCCCCCGTCTATCTGCACTCGGCGGGAATCGGCCGGACCAGGACCGATTCGATCTTCTTCGGGGGATCGAAAAAAACCACGGTGAAGGGCAGCGATTCGCCTTTCGGGATCGCCTGGTTCACCGCCCCGTCCTTCGGCGGCCGGGTCAAGAACTCCTCGACCACGTCCCGTTTCATATGGCGCAATGCCGTGTTGTCGAGCCGGTTCCCCGCGTAGACCTCCTTTTCCGACAGGGAGACGTTGTCCTTTCCCACCAGGGTCGCCCGGATGCGTACCCCGTTCTCGGCGGCCTGCCCCACGTTCGTGACGGTCCCCGTAAGGGCGAAGAGCGTCCCGCCTTCGTATGCATTGTCGGTATACCATGCCACGTCCCGGATTTCGTACCCCGGACCGGCCGCGGTGTTGTCGGAAAAGTCGCTCCCCGAGATCGACAGGGCCTTTTTCGCCGTCCCCCCGCCGGAACCGCCGGTCCCGAAAAGGAGCGCGGCCACGGCCAGCAGCAGAAGCCACAACACGGCGACGACCAGGAACAGGGGCCGGGCGTACGGGGGGCGCAAGGAGGCTGCCTTCGGAGGCGGCGCCTGCGGGATCGACGGCTCGGGGGGAGGCGGCTTCGCGAAAAGGTCTTCCAGGGCGGAAGCGAGCGCTTCCGATCCGTCGCGGGGCGCCGGCCGTGTTTTCATCCGATCCGGAGGGACGGCTTTCCCGCCGGGAACGCCGCCCGGCGCCGGGCCGAAAAGATCCGGAGGCCCACCGGGCGCCGGCCGCAACGGCGCGATCTCGATCTCGCGCAGCAGGTCGGCCATCGCACGCGACGCCTCTTCCTGAAGCGGCGGCGTTTCCGCCTCCGGCGTCTCGCCGCGGACGGGGGTCGGCTTGGGGCCTGTCGCGGAGACGGGCGGCCCCCCTCCGCTCCCGAAGGAGGCCGGAGGCGCGGACGGAAGTTGCGGCGGCGGAGAAGGAGGTTTCGGCGGGGAGGCCGCAGGCGATGCGAAAAGCGGCGATTCCGCGCCGGGCCCCGGCGCAGGCGGCGGCTCGGAAGGCGCGCCGGGCGGGGGTTGTTCCGCGGCCGCGGCGAGCGGCGGCGCTTCCTCATCCAAGGCGAGCGCGTTCGGATTGGCGACCACGATGAAGCCGCCGCACTTGCGGCAGCGGACGCGGATCGCCTTGGACTCCTTGAACAGCGCCCTGTCCAGCCGGTATCGGGCCTGGCAGGTTTCGCATTCGATGACCATCACCATGTCAGGGCACACTCCCGATGGAGACGCGTGATCATTATCGAAATATGCCTGCAAAAAGGCAAGAATCGTTCCGTGGGGTATACTTGTCCCACTTTCCGCCTCTGGGGACGATATTTGTACCGGCTCGACGACCGAAACCGCGCCATCGGGGAAATGTTCTCTCGGATCGCCCCGAAATACGACTTCCTGAACCGGCTCCTGTCGCTGGGAGTGGACCGCCGGTGGCGCCGCGCCGCGGTCTCGGAAATGGTCCCCGCCTCGGGAGGCAGGCACCTGGACCTGGCCACAGGCACGGCCGACATGGCGCTGGAGATCTTCCGGCAGAAGGGAAACGGGACCGCCGTCGCGGGGGCCGACATCTCCGTCGAGATGATGCGGATCGGAAGGGGGAAGTGCCGGAAGGCCGGTCTGGGCGACCGGGTAATCTTTGTGCGGGCTCCCGGGGAGTCGCTGCCGTTCCGGGACGCCGCGTTCGATTCCGCCTGCGTCGCTTTCGGCATCCGCAACGTCGTGGACCGCGCCCTTGGGCTGCGCGAGATGTGCCGCGTCGTCCGTCCGGGGGGGCGTATCGTGGTCCTCGAATTCTCCGCTCCCCGGGGCGGCATCCTCGGCGCCTTGTACCTTTTCTACTTCACCCGCGTCCTTCCCCGCATCGGGGGGCTGTTCTCGCGAAGGGATGCGTACACTTACCTGCCCGAGTCGGTCCTGTCGTTCCCGGAACCCGGCGAGTTCGAGGCGATGATGCGCGCCGCGGGGTGCGCCGCCGTCTCACGCCGGCCGCTCACCTTCGGAATCGCGACGCTGTACGCCGGGGTCAGGTGATTCATATCGTCGCCGGGCCGTTCTGGTCGAACCACCCCTCGAACAGCGCCGTGGTCAGGTACCGTTCCCCCGCGTCGGGGAGGACCGCCACGATGGTCTTCCCCGCGAACTCGGGAAGGGCGGCCAGCCGCACCGCCGCGGCCGCCGCCGCGCCGCACGAGATGCCGGAGAGCAGCCCCTCCTCCCGCGCAAGCCGCCGCGCGAACGAAATGGCCTCGTCGTTGGTCACCTGCTCGACGCGGTCGACAAGGGACAGGTCGAGCACGTCTGGGATGAACCCCGCCCCGATCCCCTGGATCTTGTGCGGCCCGGGGGCCAACGGCTGCCCGTTCATCTTCTGCGTGATCACCGGGCTGTGGACCGGCTCCACCGCCACCGAGACGATCTTCTTCCCTTTCGTGTTCTTGATGTACCGGGAGACGCCGGTGATCGTCCCGCCGGTCCCCACGCCGGAGACGAGCACGTCGATCGCGCCGCCGGTGGCGTCCCATATCTCCGGCCCCGTGGTCGTCTCGTGGATGTCCGGGTTGGCGGGATTCTTGAACTGCTGGGGCATGAAATGCTTCTTCGGGTCGGACGCCACGATCGCTTCCGCCTTCTCGATGGCCCCCTTCATCCCTTTCGACCCTTCCGTGAGCACCACCTTCGCGCCGAACGCCTTGAGGACCATCCGCCGCTCCACGCTCATCGTCTCGGGCATCGTCAGGATCAGCTCGTAGCCGCGCGCCGCCGCCACGTAGGCGAGCGCGATCCCCGTGTTGCCGGAGGTCGGCTCCACGATCGTCTTCCCCGGGCCAAGCAGCCCCTTCTTCTCCGCCTCCCACACCATGGAGGCGCCGATGCGGCACTTCACCGAATAGGCGGGATTGCGCCCCTCCACCTTCGCCAACACCGTCGCACCGGCTCCATCGGTGATACGGTTCAGTTTCACGAGCGGCGTGTTCCCGATGGAGAGCGAATTGTCGTCGAACCATTTCGGCATGGGGATAATCCTCCTTAATGTCTATAGTCTTTATAGTATTTATGGACTCCCCACGCTGTCAAGTGAATTGTTCCCCTTCCTTTTTCCGCCCGAACGGCCTATTTTTTCCTTCATGAATCTTCGGCGGCTTTGCGTCTTCTGCAGTTCGAGCAACCGTCTCCCCGAATCGTTCCGCGGGGAGGCGCGATCCCTGGGAGCCCGGATGGTGGAGGAAGGGATCGACCTCGTGTACGGCGGCGGTTCCGTGGGGCTGATGGGGGTCCTGGCCGACGCGGTCCTGGCGGGGGGAGGGAAGGTCACCGGCGTCATCCCCGGCTTTTTATCGACGAAGGAGCTGGCCCACGAAGGCCTGACGCGGATGGTGGTCACCCGGTCGATGCATGAGCGGAAACAGGAAATGAGCCGCCTGGCCGACGCCTTCGCCGTCCTCCCCGGCGGGTTCGGCACGCTGGACGAATTCTTCGAGATCCTGACGTGGAAGCAGCTCGGGCTGCACGCCCGGCCGATCATCGTCGCCAACAGCGGCGGATGGTTCGACCCGCTGATGAATTATTGCCGCCGCGCGGCGGAACTGGGCGCCGTGACAAAAGGGAACCTCGACCTGTTCACGATGGTGGAACGGGCGGACGAGGTCATCGACGCGCTGCTTCGTTTGCGCCGCGAGGCGAAGGCCCGCGGGCGCCTCTCCCGGACGTAATTACCGGTCCAGCAGGAACACGATCAGCGAGGAGGCGAATACGGCCAGCAGGCGCGCTTCGCGGGCGTCGGCCGGCTCCGGTTCCCCTGGCGGCCGCCCTTCCATCGGCAGGCCGCTCAATACGTGGGCGCGGCGCAGGAGCGCCTCGATTCCCGGCAGCAGGCCGGGCGGGATGCCGGCCGCCTTCGCCGCGTGCGCCACCGATCCCACGACAAGAAGAGGGGGTGCCTCCCCTTCCCCCGCCGCCCGCCGCGCGACTTCCGACGCGACCGCCGCCACCGCCAGGACCGCTTCCCGCAGCGCCCCGCGCGCGTCGGGCTCCGGGTGCGTCGCCAGGTACGCCTGCGCGGAGAAGAGATGCCGCCGCGCCGCTTCCATGTCGAACAGGCGCACCGCCTCTTCCGCCGCCACCCCCTCGTTGAAACCCATCGCGTCCTGGTACGGCCGGAACCGGTCCCGGTAGAGGCGGACATCCGCCCCTTCCGACTCGAGCAGTTCGTTCAGGCCCCGGCGGATCAGCTTCCGGTCCATCTCTTTCAGGCCCGCGTTGTCGTCCGTGAGGAAGAATTCGAAGAGGTCGAACACCCTCCGGTCGGGGAGGGCGAAGAACCGGTCCTTGAGGGCGAGGCGGGAGGCGTCGTTGTCGTCAAGCGGCAGAGCGTCGATCGGTTCCTTGAAAAAGGCGAGGCCGGCCCCGCGCAGGATCGCGGTCCAGGCGATCCTCGAATAGTCGGTCGCGGACACAACCCGGAACATGAGGTTCCAGAGGGAGTTCCGCAAGGGCGTCCCGGACGAAGCGCCAGCGCTGTTGCCCATGGCGGGGATTATACCCCAGACATCGGATACATTTACCGGGGTAAATCGCCCAAGTTTCGTTGGCCAGCCGCCGGTCCCTGGGTTGATTTATGGAAAAAAACCGCCCCGGGGCACACCCCCCGGAGCGGTCCGGGTCTGGTTGTGTTGACGCCCGACGCGTCGCCGGACGCTCTTGCGCTCCCCCGTTCGAAGGAAGCGCATTTACTGTTCGTCAGCCGCGTTCCTCCCAGCGGCCGGGAAACCAGACCTGCACACGAACGTTTTCGTAATGGCCGGGAACCCAGTCCCTGCGTCCCCCGCGGTAGTCGTCCTCGTCGTCGTAGTAACGGGAGGACCGATCCACCGTCCAGTAGCCGGGAACCCACTGGCGCTCGATCCGCGTCTCGTAACGGCCGGGGACCCAGACCCGTTCCGGAGGATAGTACGCCGCCGGCGGGGGGGCGTACGCCACCGCCGGGGCCGAATTCGCGATGGCGGAGCCGATGATGGCCCCGCCGATCAGCCCCGCGAAGAAGCCGCCCACGCCGTAGCCGCCGTGGCCGTAGTATCCCCCGTGACCTCCGCGGCCGTAGTACCCCCCGTGACCTCCGCGGCCTCCCGCGGAAGCGGGCACGGCGCCCAACGCCAGCACGCCCAACGCCAACAGGATGGAAACGAACTTTTTCATCTTCTCTGTCCTCCCTTCGCCGCCCTTCCTGTCTATCCGACGAGGGGGGGCAAGCCGTTATTCAATCGGCGGAGATGATGAAGATGAGGACCCCCGCCTCGTGGGAGGGGCCCCCGACCAGGACCATCCCGCCGCGGGACAGCCCCACGGTCGTCGCCAGGAGGTTCCTCCCCCCCTCCTGGATCTGGACGGAGAGGCGGACCTTGCGCCCGGGGGACGGCAAGGGGGTGACCCGCATGCTCCGGCGGCCCGGGAGCCCGAATTCCCCCGTTTCCCCCACCGCCAGCGCGCGCCGCTTCCGGTCGAGCATCCTGTAGGAGGAGTAGTTGAACATGGACCGGAGCTTCCCCCGGATGCGGGTAAGCGCCGCGTCGACCGAGGAACCGTCGTTGGAGGCGTACACCGACCCGATGTCGACGGACACGGTTTCAGGCGCGGGGCCCGCGGCCGCGCCGCCGGCAAGCGGAAGGAGCAGGAAGAAAACGATGAACGCGGCGGCCGTCCGCCTGCCGGGTCTAGGACTTGCCATCTTCGATGATCCAGATCACCCTGGGCAGGTCCTCCCCCTTGTCCACGAGGGCAACGGTGGCGGTGTCGGACTCCACGTCCTCGACGGAGACGTCGAAGCTGCGCGGATCGAACGGCGACCTTTCTCCCCCCGCAGGGTAGAACAGGAGTGCGAAAACCACAAGCGCGAGCGCCGCCGGGAGCCAGAGCCACCTTCGCGGCCAGGCAGCGCGCGGTTCGGCCTTCCGCTCCTCGATGCCGGCCCGCACTCGGGTCCACATCGCGTCGAGCGCGGGGGCCGCCGAGGCGGTGCGCGCGGCGGCGTGGGCGCGCAGCAGCCGCCCCACGGCGGCGGTGCGCGCCGCTTCGGCCGCGCAAGCCGCGCAGGCGGACAGGTGGGCGCCGAGCGCGCTTTCCGCTCCCGGCGGAAGGAGCCCGTCGGCCCGGTCATCGATCATCGCGCGAGCGCGTGTGCAATCCATCTTCTTCCCTACCCTTTCCTGTGCCTGCCCAAGGCGTCCTTGAGCTTTTCCCGGGCGTAATGCAGCCGGGACATCACGGTGCCCGCGGAGCAGCCCAGCGCCTTTGCGATGTCGTTGTACGCCATCCCCTCCACTTCCCTCAGGAGGATGACCGCCCGATGGTGTTCCGGCAGGGCCGCGACGGCCCGATGGAGGTCTTCCCCCAATTCCCGGTTCAGCAGGATTTCTTCCGGCGTCGCCGGGTGCGCGGCGGAGTCCGGCGGCATCACTTCCTCGGAGAGCCAGTTCTCGTCGAGGGGAATCTCCCCCGAACGGGACAGCTTCCGCCACCGGTCGATCGCCTGGTTCACCAGGAGCCGGTAGAACCAGGTGTAGAAGTTCGAGCCGAACCGGAACTCCTTCAGATTGTAGTACGCCTTGATGAACGATTCCTGGACCACGTCGAGCGCGTCTTCCCGGTTTCCGACGATGCCCACCACCACGCCGAACGCCCGGGACTTGTACCGCTCCACTAATTCCCGGAACGCTTCTTCGCCGCCGCCGAGGGTCGCGCGGATCAGTTCGTCGTCCTGGGCGTCCGTCTTCGGCCTTCCATTCATAGGACGGAGGCGTCCCCCGGACTATTCACGCATCGCCTGCTTTGTTTCAGTGGATTTCCCCCCAGTTCCTTCCCCGGCTCACGGAGACGGTCAGCGGGACGCACAGGTCCGCCGCGCCCTCCATCGATTCGGCGACGATCCGTTCCGCGTCCTCCGCCTCCGCGCGGGGCGCCTCGACGATCAGCTCGTCGTGCACCTGGAGGATCAGCCGGGCCGACATCCGCTTCCGCCGGAACTCCCGGTCCACGCGGATCATGGCCAGCTTGATCAGGTCCGCGGCACTCCCCTGGATCGGCGTGTTGCAGCCGCCT
>JAJZRM010000046.1 GCA_021802685.1 Deltaproteobacteria bacterium
GGCGGCTACGTGGGACTCGCCGTCCTCGGGGTGCTGAACAGCGCCGTGTCGATCTACTACTACCTGCGGCCGGTGGTCTGCATGTACATGATGCCCGCGGCCGGCGAGATCCCGGTTCCCCGTCCGCCCCGCACGGCCTTTTCCCTGGCCCTGTGCGCTTCCGCCGCGGCGGTCCTGGTGCTGGGACTGTCGCCCCGGTCCTTGCTCGAGTTCGCGGAGCGGTCCATCCTCTCGCTGCTGATGTAGGGGGCAGGCGCCGCCGATTCGCTTCGGCGGGTTCCTCGCGGGGGAGGGTCCTCGTCGCTTCCGGCTCGTCGCCCGTCCATGGGCTCCTCGCCTGCGCAGTTTCTCGTTCTCGCCCTCCTGGCTCCACTTCGAAACTGACGCCGCTCCGATGACCCCCCCGCTGCGTCTACCGCCGGAGCGAACCAGCGCGGACCTGCCCCCTACGGCGCGGCAAAGGCAGGAACCGCGGCACGCGCTTCCGGTACTCCCGGTACGCTTCCCCGAACGTCCGCTCCAATCGCCGCTCCTCGAAATACGTTCCGACGTAGAAGTAGGCGACGATGGCCGCGGCCGACGCGAGGGAGTTTCGCGTCTGCGCCGGGTGGAAGGCGACCAGGATGGAGCATCCGAGATACAGCGGATGGCGGACGAGGCCGTACGCCTTCCCAGTGAAAAGCCGCTTCCGCGACCCGTTTTCCGGCGGTTCTCCGCGAAGGGACCGCCGCAGCTGCCGCAGCCCGATGAATTCCGGGAGGTCCCAGGGGGTCCAGAGCAGGAGCGCCGCCCCCGCGGCCTGGACGGCGTGAAACAGGAACCGCGGCCATCCCTCGACCCGGTAGAGCGGGGCGTCGGGAAGGGAGTGAACGTAGAAGAGGGTCACGGCGGTCGCCACGGTCGAGTACGCCGTGAACAGGAGGCGGTGGCACGCGTCGAACGCCCGCTCTCCCATCGCCCGCCGCGCCCGCCGCTCGTATCCCCCGGACATCGTCAGGCTATGGAACACGGCGAACGCGGTCCATGCCAGGACGGTTTTCACGATTTCCATGTTCGCCCTCCTCCCGTCCCCGATCGTATCATCAAGGAGGGAATCGCCCCGCGGGCGAGGCTTATGTTTTTCGGGGCGGCGACCGATAAAGCAACCGATGCGCTGCCCCGTTTGCAAGATCGATTCGATGCGGTCCTTTCCTTCCGGGGGGAAACGGATCGACCGGTGCGTTTCCTGCGGGGCCGTATGGTTCGATTCCGGCGAGATCCGGGAGCTGACCGAGGGGCGGTTCCCGGAAACGGCGGAGTCGCCCGCGGGGGTGGACGCCCCCCCGCCGGGAAGGGAAGGCGCCTCGGAGCGGATGGCGAGCGCCTGGAAGGAGGCCGCCGCCCTTTCCTGTCCAAGATGTTCCCGGCGGGTTTCCGTGATCGACTTCCAGCTGACCGGCGTTCCCGTTTTCCGGTGCGGGGAGTGCGGCGGTTTCCTCGCCCCGCGCGCATCCGTGGGGGCGCTGGCGCGCCGGTTCGGTTTCCACCGCAGGAACGCCGCGCTCTACGGCGCCCTCGGCGAGTCGTTGGCGGGGGAGATGCGACGACGGCTCGAACGGCGGTACGGCGTCGACGCCGACGGGGGACTGCGGGGGGATGTCCACGCCCCGGGGCTGCCGGTGGTGGTTCCCCTGGCGGACGGCGCGGAGGCGCCGGGCGCACCTCCTGTCGTCACATGGGGAATCGCCGGTCTTTCCGCCGTGCTCCACCTGTTCGCCACGATCGGGATCGGCGGAATGGACGGTCTTGCGGCGCGCCTCGCGCTGCCTTCCGGCGCCGGATTCGCGGATCTTCCGCCGTTCATCCTTTGGCTGGCCCCGTTCCTCCACGGCGGAATCGTGCCCCTCGTCGTGGGGAGCCTCTTCCTCCTCGTCTTGGGGGACAACGTGGAAGACCGGATGGGGCGCCTCCCGTTTCTCGCCTTCTACCTTGCCTGCGGGGTGGTCGCGGGCGCCGCGCATGTCCTTTGGGGGGATCCGGAGGCGCCCGCCGCCTTGGGGTCCGCGGGGGCGGTCGCCGGGGTGCTGGGCGCCTACCTCGTGTTCTTTCCGGAAGTGCCGGTATCCATGTACGGGGCGGGAGAGGTCGTCTCCGTGCCGGCCTACCTGTTCGCCTGCGCCTGGGCGGTGGCGTTGTTCCTGTGGGGTTGGGGGCCGGCGCCGTTGTCGGCCCTGCTGAATCCCGCGCCGTACTCCCTCGCCGGCAACCTGGCGGGATTCGGAGCGGGGGTGGCCGGTTCGATCCTTTGGCGCGCCTTCGAAACGGCGCAAGGCTAAGTGGTTCAATTCATAATTACGGTAGCATTCGAGCGCCGCTGCATCCGCCCCGGCTTCGTTGCGCTCCTTGCGGCGTACTTCAAAGTACGCCTCAGTCGCGCGCCTTGCCGGATGCGGCGCATCGACGCTCTCGGTGCGTTACCGTAATTATGAACTGAACCACTAGCCCCTACTTCCCCTTCCGCAGCACCCTCTTGTCCCCCACCCGCAGGGTGACTTTCTGCCCGTCGAAATGTTCCAGCAGCGGGATGATGTACTTCCGGCTCAGGCCGCAGAGCTCCTTGAAATCCGCGACCGTGATCTCGCCGCGGGTCGAGAGGTATTCGACAAGTCTTTCCCGGATCCGTTGAAGCGCCTCGCCGTGGAAGAGAAGCTCCTTCACCCGCACGACCTCCCCCGCGCGGGCAAGGCCGTCGACCATTTTGTCCATCGCCCGCGGGTCCTTGCAGATCCCCTGGACCGCCTCGAGGAGTTCCCCCCGCGACTTCGCCGCGGCGCCCGCCGCGCGAACGATCTCCGAGATCTTTATCGCCAGGGGGGAGGTAAGCTCCACCGCTTTCGGTTTCCGCGCGGGCAGGAAATGGAGCTCTCCCTCCCGGGAGATGGAACGGTTCCCGTCCAGTGCGAGGGAGAGGAGCGCCGGGTCGGGCGGAACCGGGAACAGGGCGGCGATTTCCTCTTTCGGAAATCCCGCCCGTTCGGGATCGCGGTCGTGAAGCCGCGCCACGGCCTGCCCGCAGGCGGCCGACGCCCCGGAAACCGCTGAACGGTGCCACAGTTTCCCGGACATGGAGGCTTCCGTCACGATGCCCTCCGCGGCGAGCCGTTTCAGCAGGTCACGTGCCTGCTCCCTCCCCAAGCCGGCGGCGACAGCGACCTCCATGGGGGTCGAGCCGGCTGCGCCGGCGTCTTCCGCGGCGGCCAGGACGCGCTCCGACGGATCCGCCGAACGAAGGCGGGGCAAGGCATCGGGGACTGTCTTCCCTGCTCCTTTTCGGGGAGGCGGTTTCGGGTGCAGGACCGTCCCGCCGCCGATGGTGTACCCGAAGTTGGCCAGGGGGGAGAATCCTCGGAGGATGAACCGGTCTCCGCCGGAGAGGATCATCTCCTCCGAGAGGAGCACCCGTCCGTATCCGGACCCTCCCGGCGGGATCGCGGATTCTCCGTAGAGCAGGATCCGGCCGACGCAGGAAGTGGTCCCCGCATGGAAGGAGACCTGTCCCCGGTGCCGCAGCGGTTTCGGGACCAGCGGGAGGTACTCGAAGAACACCTCGGCGGATTTCGCCGGGGTGAACGCGCCGGGGCTGCAGAGCACCGCCCCCCGCGGCACGGCCTCTTTTTCCACGCCCTGGAGGTTGACCGCCGTTCGGGTCCCCGCCGAGGAACGCTCCACCGGGCCACCGTGAACCTGCAGCCCGCGGACCTTTGCGATCGACCCGCCGGGGTGGATGGCGACCTCTTCCCCCACCGCCACCGTTCCCCCGATCAGCGTACCGGTCACCACCGTGCCGAATCCCTTCATCGTGAAGGAACGGTCCACGGGGAGGCGGAACAGGCGCGAGGCGTCTTTCCCGGGGATCCCGGCGGCGAGGCGGTCGACGGCCGCGACCAGCGCCGGAAGCCCCTCCCCGGTGACCGAGGAAACCCGCGCGATCGGCGCGCTCTCCAGGAACGTTCCTTTCACCAGTCCGCGGATCTCCTCCTCCTGGAGCTCCATCCAGTCGGCGGCCGCCTTGTCGCACTTGGTCAGCACGACGATCCCGTGGCGGACGGACAACAGGCGGCAGATGTCGAGGTGTTCCCGCGTCTGCGGCATCACCCCCTCGTCCGCCGCCACGACGAGCAGGACGATGTCGATCCCCGCCGCCCCGGCGACCATCGTCCGGACGAACCGTTCGTGCCCTGGGACATCGACGATCCCGGCGAGCGTTCCGGACGGAAGGACGAGGTGCGCGAAGCCCAGCTCGATCGTGATGCCCCGCTCCTTCTCTTCTTTCAGCCGGTCGGGGTCCGTCCCGGTGAGGGCGCGCACGAGGGCGCTCTTCCCGTGGTCGATGTGGCCCGCCGTCCCGATGATCACCGTTTTCCGCATGCGGGTATCTTACCGTATCCGGCCCGTTGCGGTAATATGGCGGCTATGCGGGAGTTTCGGGCCCATGAATCCATCTTCGGATTTACAGGGACGGAGGCGCGCGCCGTGGCGGCGGGCATCCTGATGATGGCGGTCACGGCCGCTCTCGTTTCCGTCCCCGAGCGGTCCGCCGAATGGGCCCGTTCCCAGGAGATGGTCCGCAAACTCTACCTTCTTCCCATCCTCCTTTCCGCGGCGTGGTTCGGCGCGCGGGGCGCCGCGATCAGCACGGCGGCGGCTACGCTTGCGTGCCTGGGGCTCGCGGGAAGCTCCTGGCCCGCGGAGATCCGCGGACAGGTGGAGCGGATCGGCGAGGTGGGAGTCATCTGGCTGGTGGGGGCGCTCGCGGCGAGATTCTTCGATCAGCAGAAGAAATTCCTGCTGGACATCGAGACGGCCAACGACAACACGCTGCTGGCCCTGGCTTCCTCCCTCGACGTCCGGGAACACAACACCGGGGTCCATTCCCAGCGGGTGGCGGACTACACGCTGCGATTGGCGAAGGAGCTGAAGATCCGGAAACCGGAGGAGCTGGACATCGTCTGGCGCGGGGCGCTGCTCCACGACATCGGGAAGATCGGAATCCCCGACAAGGTGCTCCTGAAACCGGGCCCGCTGACCGATGAAGAGTGGAAGGTGATGCGTACGCACCCCCGGGTGGGGGCGGACATCCTGCGGCGGATCGTTTTCCTTCGCAAGCCGGCGGAGATCGTCCTCTCCCACCATGAACGGTACGACGGATCCGGATACCCGCGGGGGCTCGCCGCGGACGGAATCCCCCTCGGGGCGCGAATGTTCGCCGTGATCGACGTGTACGACGCCCTGACCACCGAGCGCTCGTACCATACCGCATGTTCCCACGCCGATGCCATGGAGTCCCTCCGGCAAGGCGCGGGGACCCGCTTCGACCCGGAGATCGTGGCGGCGTTCGCGAGGATCCCGTTCGAGGAGCTCCGGGAGATCGCACGCAGCAACAGCACCTCGCTGCTCCTCGGGCCCGAACCCGCTTTCCCGTTTCGGGAGACGGCCGCCGCCTTCGCGCCCACACGGCCGTCATGAGCGAAGGGGACGCACCGCGGGAGATTCCGCCGCACCGCGTTCCGGTGGAGGACAGCCTGGACCTCCATGCCTTCTCCCCCCGGGACATCGTGTCGGTCGTGGAAGATTACCTCGAAGCGGCGGCCTTGAAGGGGCACCGGGAGGTGCGGCTCATCCACGGGAAAGGGACGGGCGTCCAGCGGGCGGCCGTCCGGGGCGTTCTCTCCCGCCACCCCCTCGTGGCGGCATTCACAGACGCTACGCCGGAGGCTGGGGGATGGGGCGCCACGCGGGTGATTCTCCGCACCCCGGGGTGATCATTTTCTCAACGAAATGTCGACCCGGTTGACGCTCTTGATCACGGCCCGGTCCTTTTTCACCCGTTCGTCCAGTTTCAGCGAACGGCGCATGAGCGACAGCGCCGCGGAGTGCATGGGGGTCTCGGGGTTCTTCGCGATCCGGTAAACGATCCAAAGGCCGTCCCGCTGGAAATCCACGAGGCCCGCCTCGGAGAGCGTCTTCAGGTGGTGGGAAACGTTGGGTTGGGAACCCTTGAGCACGTACTGGATCTCGCACACGCACAACGGCCTGGCCTCGAGCATTTTCAGGATCCGGATCCGCGTCTCGTCCGACAGCGCCTTGAACAGCTTCGATGTTTTCTTCAATCCGAATATCCCCCTTTATAGATCAGCCTACCCTCGGGAATCCGCGCGGGTCAAGATGAGGAGGGAAAATAATGAACACGGTATCGGAAAATCCGGACCGGACGCCGTTTCAGACCGTCGTATCGGGCAACCGCAGGCGCGCGAGGTCCGCGATCAGGTTCCCCGCCCACCGGTAGATGTTGTGTTCCTTGACGGTCGAGCGCATCCGCTTCATTCTCCCGGATCGTTCCCCGGGGTCCATCGTCAGGGAAAGGTGGATGGCGTCGGCCATCTCCTCGATGTCGTACGGGTTGACGATGACGGCGTCCTTCAACTCCCGGGATGCCCCCGTGAACTGGCTCAGGATCAGCACGCCTTCCTCGTCGTCCCGGGAGGCGACGAACTCCTTGGCGACCATGTTCATCCCGTCGTGCAGCGAGGTGACCATGCAGACGTCGCATGCCTTGTAGAAGGGAGCGATGGCCGCATGGCTGTGGTGCGCCTTGAGAAACAGGATCGGCTTCCATTTCCCGGTCTGGAACCGCCAGTTGATCTTTTCCACCATCTCCTCGATCTCCGTCATGAGATCGCGGTACCGTTTCACGTGGGTGCGGCTGGGCGCGCCCAGCTCCACGAAAACGAACCGTTCCATGAATTCGGGGTGTTTCTCCAGGAACCGTTCGATGGCCCGGAACCGCTCGGGGATCCCCTTCGTGTAATCGATGCGGTCGACCCCGACCCCCAGGAACTCCGCCGGGATGCCGGACTCCTTCAGCAGCTGTTCCTTCGACGCCGCCTCCCCCGCGGCGGCCGTGTCGGACCGGGAACTTTCCATGGCCACGCTGATGGGAAACGGTTTGATCGACGTCGTGTGGTCTCCCCGGGTGACGGAGAACTGCTCCCAGTTGATTTTCGATTCGAGGAACCGGTCGACGCTCTCCAGGAAATTGTTGCAATGGAATTGAATGTGGAATCCCATGATGTCCGCTCCGAGCATTCCCAGGAGAATCTCCTGGTGCCACGGGCAAATGCCGTACGCCTCCGGGTTGGGCCAAGGGATATGCCAGAAGAGCGCCACTTTCGCATCGGGGCGTTCCTTCTTCACCAGTTGCGGAAGAAGGGCGAAATGATAATCCTGGACAAGGACCAGCGGAGATTTCTCGCCGGCAATCTCCGCAAGCAACGCTTCGGCGAACCGCTCGTTCACTTTCCGGTAGTGGGACCAGTCGTCCAGTCGGAAAACGGGACGGGTATGGGTGATGTGGCAGAGAGGCCATAACCCTTCGTTCGAAAACCCGTAATAGTATCCGTCCTCTTCCTCCTTGGTCAGCCAGATCCTTTTCAGGGTGTACGCCGGTTCCTCGGGAGGCACACGGATCTTGTCGTCGGCATCCACCATTTCCCGGTCCGCATCGCCGCTTCCGTGGGCGATCCACAGGCCGTCGCAGACCCGCATGACGGGATCCAGCGCGGTGACCAGGCCGCCCGCGGGGACGATGCATTTGACGAGCCGCCCCTCTTTCGTGTGCATGTACGGTTCCCGGTTCGAAACAAGGAACAGCTTCTCCTCCCCGAGTTCCATGCGCATGTGTTCCTTCAGGCGGCCGGGTGTCCACAGGGAATCCGCCTGGGCGCGCAACTTGGCTTCCTCTTCCGCCTCTCCCCGCGCCATGGCCAGGCTTTTCGCCATGTGGCTCACTTCCGAGATCAGGGGATCCAGCAGGTCCTGGCGGGGGGACGGCTTGACGTATTTCGCCCGTCCCATGCGCAGGTCCCGGATCCAGGCGGCGATCTGGGCGATCGGTCCCGTGATGCTCCACCGCACCACCAGGACGGTGATCGCGACGACCAGCAGCGCCAGGATCAGGAAGCGGGCGAGGTTCTGTTTCCATATTTCCATGAGCCGGACGTCGATGTACGACGCGTCGTGGAAAAGCGCAAGGACTCCGACGACTTCCTTTTCATGGACCAGGGGGAAGGCGAACAGGTACGTTTTTCCGCCTTCGTCCTTGAGGAAGGCGCTCACCGCTTCGTTTCCGGTAAGAGCGTTCACGATCCGGGAGGAAGATCGGGAGATCTTTGTTTTCAGGTCGGGGGTGGACGCCAGGACTTTACTCTGATGATCGTAGATCGCGATCCCCTGGAGCCTCTGGCGGTTGCCGAACCGTTCCACGAGGCGGTCGAGCTTGTCGTTCGACCCCGAGCGGATGAGGGGAATCACGGATTCCCGAAGGGATTCCGCCAAGAGGACGACCCGTCTTTCCAGGTCGGACGCAAGGCGGATCCGTTCCTCCCGGACCTGGTAGAACGAGGATCCGACCGCGACCAGCGCGACCACGAGGGTCAGGGACACGATGAGGCGGATCGTGATCTTCATGCGGCTTCCGTGGCGGCGATCCGGATGCTTATTAACATATTTCGAACGTATCACAGGTTGAACCCGTAAGAATTCACAATTACAATCCGAAAAGGTTTTCGATACCGGCGGGAGGTTTGGATGACGGACCGGCGATCCCGAATTGCGACATGCGCGGCGATCGCGCTGTTCTTCGGCATTCCCGCGCTGTTCTGGAACGCCGGGGAACCGCGGGACCCCGATGCGGGCGGGACGCGCGGCGAAAGCCGTGCCGGCGGCGTCCGGGAGATCTCCGGCGTCGTGGAGGCGGGCGAAACGATGGCCGCGATCTTCGACCGGTGCGGCCTCGACCCCCGCGATCTGTTGGGGATGCGGCAGGCGTCCGCGGCGGTCCACCGGTTCCGGTCCATCGGCGCCGGCCGGCCGTACGTGATCGAGACGGACGCGGACAACAACGTCCTCTCCCTGACGTACCAGATCGACGACGAGAAACTCCTCCGCGTGAACCGGTCCGGAGACGGTTTCGTGGCGACGGAGGTCGGCATCGAATACGAGGCGAGAACGGGCCGCATCGAAGGGACCATCGAAACCAACCTGGTGTCGTCGTTGGGCGGAGATCCCGGGAGGGTCCTGCTGGCTTTCGACCTGTCCGACATATTTTCGTGGGACATCGACTTCACGACGGACCTGCGGAAGGGGGATTCTTTCCGGCTGGCCGTGGAAGAGCGGTGGCTCGACGGAGAGTTCAAGGGGTACGGAAACATTCTGGCCGCCGAGTTCGTCAACGACGGCCGCATTTACAGAGCGTACCGGTACGAGGTGGGCGGGAAGGCAGGGTATTACGACGATGAAGGGAAGTCGCTCCGGAAAGCGTTTCTGAAGGCGCCGCTCAACTATCGGCGCATCAGCTCGGGGTACACGGCCAGCCGGATGCATCCCATCCTCAAGATCCGCCGTCCCCATTTCGGCGTGGACTACGCGGCGCCCGCCGGGACGCCGGTCCAGGCGCTCGGCGACGGCATCGTCCGTTTCGCGGGGTACAAGGGGGCCAACGGCCGCCTCGTCGTCCTGGAACATCGAGGGGGATACACCACGTTTTACGGGCACCTTTCCCGGATCGGGAAGGGGGTCCGAAAAGGGACGCGGGTCGGCCAGGGGGACGTCATCGGCTTCGTGGGGTCCACCGGGCGGGCCACCGGGCCTCACCTCGATTTCCGGATCAAGAAGAACGGGCGGTACATGAACCCGCAGACGGTGCGCCTCCCCCGCGGCGAGCGGGTCCCGGAAGAAGGCATGGCCGCCTTTGCCCGGCTCCGGCGGGAGATGGAGGGGCGGCTGGCCGCGGCCCCTGAAGCTTCTCCGCCGGTGACGATCCCGCGCGCGACGTCGTTCCTCCGCTGACCCGGCCGTATCCGCCGCCGCAGGAGCCTGGTGAGAAATGCGGGTTGGGGGGTGTGGTATGATTCCCCGATCACGCCGTTTCCCGAGGGGTTCCGATGGCGTTTCGCGACCTGCCTTCGTTCCTCGCCGCCCTTGAGGCGCGAGGAGATCTGAAAAGGATCCAGGCCCCGGTATCGAGGGATCTCGAAGCGGCGGAGATCGCCGACCGGGCGGTCAAGTCCGGCGGACCGGCGCTCCTGTTCACGAACGTGAAAGACGCATCCGTTCCCCTGGCGATGAACCTCTTCGGCACGATGGAGCGGATGTGCTTCGCGCTGGGCGTCGAGCGGCTCGACGACATCGCCGAGCGGGTGAAGGAAGTCATCGAGCCGGAGATCCCCACGAATTTCCTCGAGAAGCTCAAGATGCTTCCCAAGTTGGCCCGGCTGGCCGACTTCGTCCCGAAGGTCGTCTCGTCCGGCCCCTGCCAGGAAGTGGTGGAGAGGGAGAATCCCTCCCTGGCGTTCCTTCCCGTCGTGAAGACCTGGCCCGGCGACGGGGGCCCGTTCATCACGCTGCCGCAGGTGTTCACGAAGGACCCGGAGACGGGGCGCCGCAACGTGGGGATGTACCGGATGCACGTCTTCGACGAGACGACGACCGGGATGCACTGGCACGTCCACAAGGGGGGGGCGCAGCACCACAGGGGCTTTACGCGGAAGCGGGAGCGGATGCCCGTGGCGGTGGCGCTGGGGGGGGATCCCGCGACGATCTACGCGGCCTCCGCCCCGTTGCCGGAGGACGTGGACGAGATGATGTTCTCCGGGTTCCTCCGCAAGGAGCCGGTCGAGCTGGTCCGGTGCGCGACCGTGGACATCGAGGTCCCCGCCCATGCCGAAGTGATCCTCGAGGGGTACGTGGACCCGGACGAGCGGCGGACCGAGGGGCCGTTCGGCGACCACACGGGATACTACTCCCTGGCGGACCCGTACCCGGTCTTCCACCTGACCTGCGTGACCCGGCGGAAGAATCCCGTTTACCCGGCCACCATCGTGGGGAAGCCGCCGATGGAAGACGTCTTCATGGGGAAGGCGACGGAGCGGATCTTCCTTCCGCTGCTGCGGAAGATCGTTCCCGAGGTGGTGGACATGAACCTACCGGTGGAAGGGATCTTCCACAACTTCGCTTTCTTCTCCATCGACAAGCGGTACCCCGGACACGCCCGCAAGGTGATGAGCGCGGTGTGGGGGCTTGGGCTGCTCATGTTCTCCAAGTTCGTGGTCGTCTTCGACGCGGACGTCGACATCCAGAACCTCTCCGAGGTGCTCTGGCGGATCGGGAACAACGTGGACCCCCGCCGCGACACGATGATCGTGGACGGGCCCGTGGACGCCCTCGAGCACGCCTCCCCCATCCCGCACTACGGGTCGAAAATGGGGATCGACGCGACGCGGAAATGGGCCTCGGAAGGGTTCGCCCGCGAGTGGCCCGAGGACATCGCCATGCCGCGGGAGATCGTCGAACTCGTCACGCGGCGGTGGAAGGAGTACG
>JAJZRM010000047.1 GCA_021802685.1 Deltaproteobacteria bacterium
GATCGGCGCCGTTCTCCAGGGGCCGGACGCCGAGGTGGACGGGATCGCGTCCATCGAGGAGGCGGGGCCCCGGCAGGTGACGTTCCTTTCGAATCCGAAATACGCGAAACATGCCCGCGGGACGAAAGCGTCCGCGGTGATCGCCAAGGACCCGGTTCCCGGGGCGGAATGCGCCTTCCTCCTCGCGCCGAATCCGTACTACGCCTTCGCCTGCGCCCTCGAACTGTTCCACCCGCCGGCGCGGCCCGCGGCGGGCGTGTCCCCCATGGCGAGCATCCACCCCGGGGCGACCCTGGGAGCGGACGTGTCGATCGGCCCCTTCGCCGTCGTGGAGGACGGCGCGGTCATCGGCGACCGTGCCGCCCTGTACCCCGGGGTCTATGTCGGCAAGGGGGCGTCCGTCGGCGAGGAGTGTCTCCTGTACCCCCGCGTCACGCTGTACGCCGGGGTGCGCGTCGGGAAGCGGGCGATCCTGCACGCCGGGTGCGTCATCGGCAGCGACGGGTTCGGATTCGCCCCTTCGGAGAAGGGGTACCGGAAGATCCTGCAGGTCGGGACCGTGGAGATCGGCGACGACGTGGAGATCGGCGCCAACACCACCGTCGACCGCGCCGCGCTGGGAGTCACCCGCATCGGCCGGGGGACCAAGCTCGACAACCTGATCCAGGTGGGGCACAACGTGACCATCGGGACGGACACCGTGATCGCCGCGCAGGCGGGGATTTCGGGCAGCTGCCGCATAGGGAACCGCGTGATGATCGGCGGGCAGGCGGGGCTGGCGGGGCACCTCGAGGTCGGTGACGGCGTGATGCTGGGGGCCAAAACCGGGGTGGCCGGTTCCCTCTCCGCGGAAGAAAACGCCGCGTGGTCCGGGGTCCCGGCGATGCCCCACAAGACATGGCTGCGGATGGTGACGCTGCTGCCGTCTCTTCCGGAACTGTTCCGCCGGGTGAAGCGGTTGGAGGAAGGAAAATCCGCGAACGAGGAGGATTGAATTGATTTCTTGCCGGGAAATCATGGACCTGCTGCCGCACCGGTACCCGTTCCTGCTCGTGGACCGGATCCTGGAGCTGGAGCCCGGGAAGCGGATCGTCGGGGTCAAGAACGTGACGATCAACGAGCCGTTCTTCCAGGGGCATTTCCCCGGGCACCCCGTCATGCCCGGCGTCCTGATCATCGAATCCATCGCCCAGGTCGGAGGGATCCTCGCCTTGAAGACGATGGGCGGCGGGAAACGGATCGCCTACTTCGGCGGGATCGACAACGCCAAGTTCCGCCGGATGGTCCTGCCCGGGGACCAGCTGCGGATCGAGGTCGACATCATCGCGCATAAAGGGCCCGTCTGGAAGATGCACGGGGAGGCGAAGGTCGGAGGCGTCGTCGCCGCCAAGGCGGACGTGTCCGCCACGATCCCCGACGTTCCGGTGCCGGAACCGGAAAGGAACTGGGAATGATCCATCCGACCGCGATCATCGACCCGGCCGCGGAACTGGGGACGGACGTCACGGTGGGGCCGTACGCCATCGTCGGTCCCAAGGTGACGATCGGGGAGGGGTGCGCCATCGGGCCGCACGCCGTCATCGAATCCCACGTCCGGATGGGGAAGGGAAACCGGATCCACTCGTTCGCCTCGGTCGGGGCGGTTCCGCAGGACCTGAAGTACCGGGGGGAGGAGACCTGGGTGGAGATCGGCGACGGGAACATCATCCGGGAATTCGCCACCGTGAACCGCGGCACCGTGGGCGGCGGCGGGGTGACCCGCATCGGGAACAACACCATGGTGATGGCGTACTGCCACCTCGCGCACGATTGCCGGGTCGGGAACCGGGTGATCATGGCCAACGCCGCCACCCTCGCCGGCCACGTCACGGTGGAGGACGGCGCGATCGTCGGGGGACTGACCGCCGTGCACCAGTTCGTGCGGATCGGAACGCACTGCCTCATCGGAGGGCTGTCCGGGGTGAGCCAGGACGTCCCGCCGTACGTCACGGCGGTGGTGTCCCGTCCCCAGAGGGGGTACGCCCTGTACGGGCTGAACCTGATCGGGCTCCGGCGGAACCGGTTTCCCGCGGAGACCATCTCGGCGCTGAAAGCGGCGTTCAAGATGATCTTCCGGGCGGAAATCCCGATGAAGGACGCCTTGGAGAAGGCGGAGGCCGAGCTGCCGCCGCTGCCGGAGGTTGCTCACCTGATCGAATTCGTCCGATCGAGCACCCGGGGCGTCCTGAGGTAGGGGATGCCCAAGACGCTGCTCCTCCTTTGCGGCGAGCCTTCCGGGGAGGCGTACGCCGCGCGGGTCGCCGAGGCGTTCCGCCGGCGTTTCCCTAGGGTGCCCATGGAAGGGATCGGCAGCAGCCGCCTCGAGGCGAAAGGGGTGACGCTCCTGCGGGATTACGGGGACATCTCCGTGGTCGGCTTCACGGAGGTGCTGAAGCATCTTCCCGCCATCCGTTCCGCCCTGTCGGCGGCGACGGAGCGCGTCCGCCGGCCGGACGTCGGCGCGCTGGTGCTGGTCGACTACCCGGAATTCAATTTCCGCGTGGGGCTGGCGGCGCGCAAGCGCGGCGTTCCCGTCATCTACTACATCCCCCCCCAGGTGTGGGCATGGCGCACGGGGCGCGCCAGGACCCTCGCGAAGTTCACCCGCGGGGCCGTCGTGCTGTTTCCCTTCGAGGAGACGCTGTTGCGGAAGCACGGGGTGAACGCGGTATTCGCCGGGCATCCGCTCCTCGAAGAGATGGAACCGTGGCGCGACGCGGCGCCCGATCCCGCGCGGTTCGGCATACCGGAGGGGAAAACGGTTGTCGGCCTGCTTCCCGGCAGCAGGCCGGGGGAGATCTCGAAGCACCTTCCGATCCTTCTGTCCGCCGCCGGGATCGTGCGCGAACGGTTTCCCGGCGTCCACTTCGTGCTGCCGGTGGCCCGCGCCTCCCTGCGGGAGGCGATCGTTGCCCGCCTGTCGGGAGTGGACCTCCCCCTGACATTCGTGGATTCCGGGCGCCACCTGGCGTTCCGGGGGATGACCGCCGCCATGGCGGTTTCAGGGACCGTGACGCTCGAGCTCGCGCTGCTCGGCGTCCCTTCCGTCATCGTTTACCGGACGTCGTGGGCGACCTACCGGATCGGGAAATGGCTTGCGAAGGTCGACCGGATCGGCCTGCCCAACATCGTGGCGGGGGAAACGTTCCTGCCCGAATTGATCCAGGACGACTGCTCCCCGGACCGGATCGCCGGCGCCTTGTGCGGGATCCTTTCCGACCCGGCGAGGCGGGACGGCCTTCGGGAGCGGTGCCTCGCCCTGCGGGACCGGCTGCGGGGCCCGGGCCCAACGGAGGCGGTGGTCGACATGGTGGCGAGGGAGGCGGCCGGCGCATGGGCGTGAGAATCTACAAGAGGATGCTGGCGTACGTCCGGCCGTACCTGCCCAAGCTCGTCCTGGCTTCCTTTTTCATGGTGTTCGTCTCCGCGTTCCAGGGAGCGATCGCCTTCCTCGTCAAGCCGGCCCTCGACGACATCTTCATCAAGAAGGATCCCTCGCGCCTTTCCGTCATACCGCTGCTCGTCCTGGGGGCGTACCTCCTCAAGGGGCTCTTCGAGTTCGCCCAGCGATACCTCATGAGCGACGCCGGGCAACGGGTCATCCGCGACATCCGGGACCACCTGTACCGCCACATGCAGTCCCTCTCCCTTTCCTTCTACACGCGGCACCCCACGGGCACGCTGATCTCGAGGGTCCTGAACGACGTCGGGCTGATGCAGGCGGCCGTCACGGAGGCCGCCAGCGGCCTCGTCAAGGACGTCTTCGCCGCGATCTTCCTGATCGCGGTGGTCTTTTACCGGGACTGGCAGCTCGCCCTCGTGGCGTTCATCGCGTTCCCGCTCGCTTTCTGGCCGATCGCGCGGTTCGGAAGGAAGCTGCGCCGCACCAGCCGGAAGACCCAGGAGATCGCCGGGGGGCTGACCGTCCACCTCCACGAGACGATCAGCGGCGCGAAACTCGTCAAGTCGTTCGGCGCGGAGGAGTACGAGGTGGAACGGTTCGCCTCCAAGAACGCCGACCTTTTCCGTCTCACCATGAAAGTCGTGAAGGTCCAGTCGATGACGGCCCCCCTGTCGCAGGTCTTCGCGGGAATCGGCATCGCGGCCGTGATCTATTACGGCGGGTACAGCGTCGTGAAGGGACACAGCACGCCGGGGAATTTCTTCTCCTTCATGACCGCCCTGCTCATGCTCTATGAACCGGTGAAACGCCTCTCGGGCATCAACAACACCATCCAGCAGGGGATCGCGGCCGCGGAGCGGGTCTTCGAGGTGATCGACACCCTGCCGGAGGTCGAGGAACGGCCGGAGGCGAAGCCGCTTCCGGGGGTCCGCGCGGGAATCGCGTTCGAAGGGGTGGGATTCCGTTACGCGGACGGCGGTCCGCCGGTCCTCTCGGACATCACGCTCGACGTCCCCGCCGGGACGATGGTGGCGATCGTCGGTTCTTCCGGCGCCGGGAAGACGACGCTCGTCGACCTCATTCCCAGATTCTACGATCCGCAGGACGGCGCGATCCGGATCGACGGGACGGACATCCGCGAGTTCGCCCTTTCCTCCCTGAGGGCGCGCATCGGGATCGTGAGCCAGCACACCATCCTGTTCAACGATACGCTGCGCAACAACATCGCCTACGGCCTGTGGGACGCTCCGCTGTCGAAGGTGGAGGAAGCGGCGCGCCTCGCGGGGGCGCAGCGGTTCATCTCCAAGCTCAAGGACGGGTTCGACACGGTCATCGGCGAGCAGGGGATGAAGCTGTCGGGCGGGGAACGGCAGCGGGTGGCGATCGCGCGGGCGCTCCTGAAGGACGCGCCGATCCTCATCCTCGATGAGGCGACCTCCGCGCTCGACACGGAGTCCGAGGTGGTGATCCAGGCGGCGCTGGACACGTTGATGCGCGGGAGGACGACGTTCGTCATCGCCCATCGCCTCTCCACGGTGCGGAACGCCGACGTGATCCTCGTGATCGAGGGGGGGCGGATCGTCGAGCGCGGGCGCCACGAGGAACTCCTGTCCCGCGATTCCAGGTACCGCACCGTCTACCTCAAGCAGTTCGCGGAAAAGAAGCCCGACTCCGGAACCGCCGCCGGGAGGGGATGATCCGTTGGCCCGTCCGTTCCTCCCCGGGAGCCCGGGGCACGTCCTCTACAACGCCGCCCTCTCGGCCGGCGTGATCCTGGGGTTTCCCGTTTGGGTCCCCTGGGTCCTTCTTTCGCGAAAGCGCCGATCGAATTTTCCCGACCGCCTGGGCGTGCGGGGTGCCCTTCCGGCGGCGCCGCCCGCGGGGCGATCCACGGTTTGGATGCACGCGGTCTCCGTGGGGGAGACGAACGCGTCGGTTCCGCTTCTCCACCGGTTGCGGGAGCGCGCTCCGGACGCGCGGCTGCTCCTGTCGAACGTGACGATCACCGGGCGCGGGACGGCGGAAAAGGCGCTGGAAGGCGTGATCGATGGAAGGTTCTACTTCCCGTTCGACCTCCCGGGCGTCTCCGGCCGGTTCCTCGACCGGGTCCGCCCGGACGTCGTCGTCGTCGTGGAAACGGAGATCTGGCCCAATTTCCTGGCCGCGTGCGCGCGCCGGGGCGTTCCCGTCGTGGTGGTGAACGGGCGGCTTTCCGAACGGTCTTACCGCGGTTATGCGAGGTTCCGGTGGTTCTTCGCCGCGGTCCTGCGGACGCTTCGCGCGATCTCCGCCCAGACCCGCGAGGACGCGGACCGGTTCGTGGCGCTCGGGGCGGATCCCGGGATCGTCACGGTCGGCGGCAACCTGAAATTCGACATGTCCCCTCCCGAAACGGGAGCGTCTTCCCTTTCCGTCCTCCTCGAGGGGGAGAAGGCCTCCGGCACCCGCTGGATCGTTGCCGGTTCCACGCACCCCGGGGAGGAGGCGGCCGTGCTTCGCGCGTTCCTTCCCGCGCACCGGAAAGCTCCGGGGCTCAAGCTCCTGTTGGCTCCGCGCCACCCCGAGCGGTTCGCCGAAGTGGAGGCGCTGCTTCAGCAGGAGGGGGCCCCGCCCGCCCGCCGGACGGCGATCGAAGGCGGGACGAGCCGGTTCGGCGAGGCGGTCCTGCTGCTCGACACGGTGGGGGAACTGTCGAGCGCCTACGCCGCGGCCGACATCGCCTTCGTCGGGGGGAGCCTCGTTCCGAAAGGCGGCCACAACGTCCTGGAGCCCGCGTGGCACGGCGTGCCGACGATCGTCGGCCCCCACATGGACAATTTCCGCGAGATCGCCGGCGCGTTCCTCGGCGCCGGCGCGCTCCTACAGGTCGCCGGGGAGGAAGACCTTTCCGCGGCCTTCGCGCGGTTCGCCGAATCTCCGGAGACCTTCCTGGAAATCGGCCGGAAGGGCAGGGACCTCCTCGATGCGTTCCGCGGCGCATCGAAGCGCAACGCCGAGGTCGTCCTCTCCGCGATGCGCGGACCGGTTTCGCCGTCATGATCTTCGGCGCGGCGGCCCGCCTCCGGAGGGCGTTGCACGGCGCCGGGCTCCTCCAGGCGGCTCGGCTGCCGCGCCCCGTCGTCAGCGTCGGGAACCTCTCGATGGGAGGGGCGGGAAAGACCCCGCACGTGATGCAGCTCGCGAGGTGGCTTGCGCGGGAAGGGTACCGCCCTGCGATCCTCTCCCGGGGGTACGGCCGGAGGAGCCGGGGCGTGGTCTGGGTATCGGACGGCGCGGAGAAGACCGCGGGCGTCCGGGAATGCGGGGACGAACCCGTCCTGCTCGCGCGTTCCCTTCCAGGGATTCCCGTGGTGGTCGGGGAATCCCGCGCGGAGGCCGGGCGCGAAGTTCTCGTGCGCTTCCCCGTAGACGTTTTTCTCCTCGACGACGGGTTCCAGCACCTCTCCTTGCGGCGGGATTTCGACCTCCTGCTGGTCGATTGCGAAAGGGGCCTCGGAAACCGGCGGACCGTGCCGTTGGGGACGCTGCGCGAGCCGCCCTCCCACGCGCGGTTCGCGGACGGGATGGTGGTGACGAAATGCCCGGACGCCGCGGCGGGAGAGAAGGTCGCCCGGACCGTGCCGTTTCCGGAAGGCCGTCCCCGGGCGTATTCGCGGCTCGTTCCCCGCGGGATCGTGGGGCGGGACGGGAAACCGCTGGACGGGGTGCGGCCGGGATCCGAGCTCTTCGCCTTTTCGGGACTGGCCCGCAACGGGCAGTTCCGGGACACCCTGGAGAGCGCCGGGTACCGGCTGCGGGGATTCCTGCCGTTCCCGGACCACCATGCCTACGTCCGTTCCGACCTGGAGCGGATCGCGAGGGAATCGGCCGGCCTGCCCGTGGTCACGACCGAGAAGGACCTGGTCCGGCTCCCTTCCGATCCCCCGTTTCCGGCGGGCGCGCTGCGGGTGGAAGTGGAGTACCTGTCGGGATGGGAGGACCTTTCCCGGAGCATCCTGCGGCGCCTGGGAAGGGACGTCCCGCGATGAAGGAGCGGCTCGCGCGCATCCTGCTGCGCCTGCTGGAGGCGGTCCCCCTGGCCTGGCTGGCCGTTTTCTGCGAAGGGGTGATGTCGCTCGTGTGGGCGATCGACCGGAAGCATCGCCGCATCGCGCGCATCAACCTGCGGATCGCCTTTCCCGAGATGGGGGAGGAGGAGGTGCGGCGCATCATCCGGCGGTGTTATCAGCGGATGGGCACCTCCGCCGCCGAGTTCATCCACATTCCGAAAATGGATGACCGGTACATCCGGGAGCATTTCCGGGTCGAGGGCGCGGAGCACGTCCGGGAGTCGTTGGACCGGCGCGGCCTGCCCGCGATGGCGATGACGGGCCACTTCGGGAACTGGGAGCTCCTCTCCCATGTGTTCGGTTCGGTGATCGCTCCCGCGGCGTTCATCGTCCGTCCCCTGAAGAGCCCGATCCTGGACCGCATCGTGACCGAGCGCCGGGAGTGGGTCGGCAACACGGTCATCCGGAAGGAGGATTCCGCGAAGGAGGTGATGAAGGTCCTGCGAAGGAATACGCTCGTCGGGATCCTCATCGACCAGAACGTGGACCGGCACAAGGGGATCCTGGTGGATTTCTTCACGCGGAAGGCGTACACGACGTTCGGGATCGCCCGGCTGGCGATGGCGATGCGCGCCGCCGTCCATCCCGCCTTCATCTTCCGCGACCCGTCCCGGAAGTTCCACCACGTGGTCCGGTTCGGCCCCCCCGTGGCGATCGATTACGATGCGCCCCGGGAAGAAGAAGTGCCGCGGGTCACGCGCCGCTGCAACGAGGAGTTGGAGAAAGCGATCCGGGAAGCTCCGGACCAGTGGATGTGGTTCCACCGGCGCTGGAAGACCAGGCCCGAAGGGGAACCGGACCTCTACAAGGAGGCGCATTGAAAGGAATCGTGTTCCTGGACCGGGACGGGACGCTGATCGAGGAGGCGGGGTACCTTCGCGACCCGGCCGGCGTCCGGATCCTTCCCGGCGCCGGCGAAGCCCTCCGGAGAATGGCCGCGGGAGGGTATCTCCTCGCGGTGGTCTCCAACCAGGCGGGGGTTGCGCGCCGGATCTTCTCCCTCCGGGAAATGGAAGCGGTTCACCGGGCGTTCCTTGCGGCGTTCCGGGAGGAAGGGGTGTCCTTCGACGCCGTGGAGTACTGCCCGCATCACCCGGAGGGAACGTCTCCGGAATACGGCACGGCGTGCGGCTGCCGAAAACCGGGAACCGGGATGGCGGAAGCGGTCCTCCGGCGTCTCGAGGTGCCGGACTCGTGCCCCCGTTGGATGGTCGGTGATAAAATGTCCGACATTCTGTTCGGAATCCGCCTGGGGGCCGGGACGGTCCTGGTCGGAACGGGGTACGGCGCCGAGGAACGGCGGGAAGGGGAACGTTCGGGCGTATTCCCGGACGTCTTCGTTCCCGGCATGCGGGAGGCCGCCGGGTACATCCTGTCGGAGGGCATCGGATCGTGAGCGGGGGAATGGACCGGAGGCGCTTTTTTCGCCTTTGGGCGGCGGCCGTTTTCGCGCTCCTCGCGGCCGCGGGCTGCACCGGGCCGCGGATCGGGGGGGTGCCTGCGCCGCCTCCGGAGGCCGGGCCGGCGATGCCGGCGGACAACGCCGCGCCGGCGGCGACCGAAGCGATCCCCCCCGTGATCCCCATCGCGGAGGAACCCGAACCGGAAAGAACGCCCGTTCCCCCGTCCCCGGCTCCCTCTATTCCGCAGGCCGTGGCCGCGGAGGGGAAGGAAGCCGGAGAGGCCGAAGAGGGAAACAGGGAAGCGGAGCGCCCGACGGAAGCCTTGCGGTCCGCTCCCCCGCCGGTATCGACACCGCCCGCGAAAAGGCCGAAACCCGCCCTCGCGCCCGAACCCGCCGCGCCGCCGCGGCGGGAAGAGGTCCCCGTCCCGGGATGGGCGAGGGGGAAGGAGGTCCTGGTGTACAGGGTGGACTTCATCGGCATCACGATGGGATACGCCCGGTTTCGGTACCAGGGAAGGGTTTCCATCGGCGGGAGGACGGCATACCACCTGAACGTGCGGGCATGGACCTCCGGGGCATTGTCGTATATCTACCCGATCAACGATACGATCGACTACTATCTCGACACCGAGACGCTCGCCCCGATCCGGCAGGAATTCACGGGCCGGGAGAACAAGAAGGACGATGTGGCGATATACGACCAGGATACGGGAAAGATCGTCTACCGGTACCGGCACTCCGGGGAGATCCGGAAGCAGGTGGACACCGTCCCCGGGATCTACGATCCGGTCAGCGCGGCGTACTACTTCCGTTGGCGGGACGTCGGCGGGGAGGAAAGGGCAAGGAACGTCTACGCCGGGCGAAAGGTCTTCCAGATCTCCGCCCGTTTGCTGGGGACGGAACGGTTGCGCACGGAGCGCGGCGAGGTCGACACCCTCGTCATCCAGCCGGTGATCCGCCGGGACGGGAAACTGGAGAACAAGGGTGACATGAAGATGTGGATCTCCGCGGACGAGCGGCACGTCCCCGTCCGCCTGTACGCGAAGTTCCGGAAGATCACGGACTGGACGCTGGTCGGCGTGTTGATGACCGGGCAGGGGGGAGGGTGACCGATGGACAAGGATCTGCTCGAGATCCTGGCGTGCCCGAAGTGCAAGGGGGAACTCCGGTTGTCGGCCGATGAAACCGAGCTGCGCTGCGCGGCGTGCCGGCTGATCTACCGGATCGAAGACGGGATCCCCATCCTGCTGGTCGACGAGGCCGAGCCGTATGAGTGACGGGACGCTCCTCGCGGACGCCGCGCGGCTGGCCGCGCGGTTCCCGTCGTGCCGCGTCCTCGTCGTCGGGGACATCATGCTCGACGAGTACGTGTTCGGGACCGTGGCCCGCATCTCCCCGGAGGCTCCCGTGCCGGTGGTCGCCGTGACGCGCGACGCGCGGGTACCCGGCGGGGCCGCAAACGTGGCGTTGAACCTCGCGGGGCTGCGGGCGGGAGTGGAGATGGCCGGGCTGGTCGGGAACGACGCGGCGGGCAAGCACGTGGCGCGGCTGCTGCGCGCGCGGGGGGTGGGCGTTTCCGCGATCCTCCCCGATCCCGACAGGCCGACGACGGTCAAGACCCGCGTCATCGCCCACAGCCAGCAGGTGGTCCGCGTCGACCGGGAGAAGGGGGGGCCCCCGTCGCGGAAAACGCAGGAATCGTTGCTGCGGAAAGTCCTCGCCGCGCTGGACGGGGTCGAGGGGATCGTTTTCTCGGACTACCGCAAGGGAGCGCTCTCCGCGGAGCTGGTCCGCGAGGTGACCGGGGAGGCGCGCGGGAAAGGCCTCTTCGTCGCCGTCGACCCGAAGCGGACCGATTTCTCCTGCTACCGCGGCTGCACCCTCATCACGCCGAACAAGATGGAGGCGCAGGCGGCTCTCGGGGGGCGGGAACTCCGTTCGGACCTCGACGTCTGGGAAGGAGGGAAGGACCTGCTCCGCAAGGTCGGCGCGGCGGCGGTCCTCATCACGCGGGGAGAGGACGGGATGACCCTGGTGGAACGGGGGAGGAAAGGGTGCTTTCACATCCCCGCCCTCGCGCGGCAGGTGTTCGACGTCACCGGCGCGGGGGACACCGTGATCGGAACGCTCGCCGCGTGCCTCGCCGCGGGAGCGCCCATGCGCGAAGCGGCGATGCTCGCCAACATCGCGGCCGGAGTGGTCGTGGGCGAGGTGGGGACCTCCCCGATCAGCGCGGAGAAACTGCTCCGCGCGGTCCGCGCCGTGGAACGGGAAGCCGGAGCGGCCGAGGCGACATGAATCCCGGAGGCGTCCATGCCTGCCTCGGCACTTGGCCGTCCATGGCCATCGGCCGAGGCGACATGAATCCCGGAGGCGTCCATGCCTGCCTCGGCACTTGGCCGTCCATGGCCATCGTCGGCGGCGAAATGAATCCCG
>JAJZRM010000048.1 GCA_021802685.1 Deltaproteobacteria bacterium
CACCCAGGTATCCCGCGGTGGGTCCGTTCGGGTCGCCCACGATCGCGCGGTGAAGCTCCTCCATCTGTTTCCGCGTGCCCTCCTCCCGCGACTGGTCGATGATCTTTACCGCGTACGGCACCGCCATTGACGCCAGGATCGAGACGACCGCGATGACCACGATCACCTCGATGAGGGTGAACCCGCCCGGTCCCGATCGCCGCGCCGTCAACGGACCGCCCCCATCGAACCGACCATCTTGTAGAGCGCGAGGAAGAAGGAGAGCGCCGTGCCCAGGACGACGAACGCCAGCAGGACGGTCATCGCGGGCTCCAGGATGGCGAACGCCTTCTTGACGGCCGCCGGCACCTCCCGGTCGTAGAACGCGGAGACGTTCTCGAGCGTGGCGTCCAGGTTTCCCGACGACTCCCCCGCCGAGACCATCCGGATCACCATCGGGGGGAACTCCCCGGACTTGCGCAACGCCACCGACAACCCGCCCCCGGCGATCAGCTCCTCGCGCGCCTGGCGGACGACGTTGGCGATGACCCGGTTCCCGATCACCTTCTCCACCACCACGAGGGTCTGCGTCATCTCGACCCCGGCGCGGAACAGGGATGCCGTGAAATGGGCGAACCGGCTCATCTCGATCGAACGGATCACCTCGCCGACCAGGGGGATCCGGAGCTTCCATCCGTCCACCCGCAACCGGCCCGCCTCGGTCCGGCGGTACAGCTTCAGCGCGGCGAACGCGACGGCGAGGGCCAGCGCCGCGTACGCCCCGTAGCCGCGGAAGAATTCGCTGATCGCGATCACGACGCGCGTGGGAAGGGGCAGGTCGACGGCGGCTCCCCGGAAGATGGAGAGGAAACGGGGGAACACGAAGGCGAAGAGCAGGACGATCAGCCCCCCGACCATGCAGACGACCGTCGCCGGATAGTACGTCGCCTGGCGGATCGTCTTGCCGATCTCCTCCTGCCACGTCAGGAACCGGTTCAGGTCTTCGAGCACCATGTCCATGTTCCCCGTCGCCTCGCCGGACCGGACGATGGCGACGAACACCTCGGGGAAGATGTCCCCGTGCAGCGCGAAGGCCCCCGAGAGCGTCGCGCCGGACTGGACGTTGCGGCGGACGTCGCGCAGCACTTCCTGGAACCCCGCGTTGGTGGCCTGCTCGGCGACGTCCGACAGGGCGCTCACCAGCGGGACCCCGGCCCCGATGAGCGTCTTCATGTGGTACGTGAACTCGATCAGGTCGGCCCGCCGGATCTTCTTCCGCAGAAGGGTGGAACCCCCGCTTTCCGCCACCTGGCGGGCGGAAACCAGGTGGAGCCCGGTCGCGGCGAGGGTGTCGCGCAGTCCGTTCATGTCGCCCGAGGACAGCGTTCCCCGCGCCTTCCTGCCGTAGTCGTCCACGGCGTTGTATTCGTACCGGGCCACGAATGCTCCTTATGTCAGCTGGACCACTTCTTCCAACGTGGTGATCCCGCGCAACGCCTTGGCGATCCCGTCCTGCCGCATGGTGGTCATCCCCTCCGCCATCGCGGCCTCGAGCAGCTCCTGGCTGTTCGCCCGCTTCATCACCAGCCGGGCGATCTCCGGGCTCACCTCCATCAGCTCGTACACGCCAACGCGGCCGCGGAATCCGGTGTGCCCGCACTGGGCGCAACCTTTCCCCCGGACCCACGTCCCGTCCGTCTCTCCGGGAGACAAGCCCGCGCGGGCGAGGATCTCCGGGGAAGGCGTGTACTCCTCGCGGCAGGCGGTGCAATTGAGGCGCAGCAGGGCCTGCCCGATGATCGCCCGCAGCGACGACGCCACGAGGAACGGCTCCTGCCCCATGTTGATCAGGCGGGGAACCGCCCCGGAGGCGTCGTTGGTGTGCAGCGTGGAGAACACGAGGTGACCCGTAAGGGCGGCGCGGATGGCCAGCTCTACCGTCTCGGCGTCCCGCATTTCGCCGACGAGGATGACGTCCGGGTCGTGCCGCAGGATCGACCGCAGTCCCGAGGAAAAGGAGAGCCCCGCCTTCACGTTGATCTGGCACTGGCGGATGATCGGGAGCTCGTACTCCACCGGGTCTTCCAGCGTGATGATGCTGCGGTCCAGGTTGTTGATGTAGGCGAGGGCGGAGTACAGCGTCGTGGTCTTTCCGGACCCGGTCGGGCCGCAGACGGTCACGATGCCGTTGCGGCTTTCGACCGCCTTCCGGAGCCGCGCGAGCGTGGCGTCGTCGAAGCCGAGGGATTCCAGCCCCAGGACCAGCTTCGATTTGTCCAGGATGCGCAGCACGAGGTTTTCCCCGTGCACCGTGGGGAGCGTGGAGACGCGCAGGTCGATCTTCCGCTTCCCGTAGTGAAAGTTGATCCTTCCGTCCTGGGGCTGCCGCGTCTCCGCGATGTTCATCGCGGAGAGGATCTTCACGCGGGCGGTGATCGCCGGCTGGAGGATCTTCGGCAGGGACGGGCCCATCCGCAGCTTCCCGTCGACGCGGTGCCTCAGGCGGAAAATCCGCTCCTCCGGCTCCATGTGGATGTCCGTCGCCCCCTCCTGCACGGCGGAAAGGAAGATCTGCTCGACGAGGCGGATGATGGGAGCCCCCGCCGCCAGGTCCGCCTCGGACAGCCGCTCCGACTCGACCTGTCGGATCGACTTCTGGACGATCTCCTCGATGGACACCCCGCCGGTGTAATACTGGTCGATCGCGGCGAGGATGCCGATCTCCGTGGAGGAGACCGCGTCGACCGCGTACCCCGTGACGCGCTGGACCTCGTCGATCGCGACCATGTCGAAGACGTTCGCCAGCGCGACCGTGAGGTTCGGCGGCTCGAGGAGGATCGGGATCATCTTGTACCGGCGCGCCAGCGCCTCCGGGATCGTCTTGAGCGCCGCCGGTTCGATGAGGTAGTTGTCGAGCTGGACGAACGCGACCCCGGCCTGCGAGGCGAGCACCGAGGAGATCTGCTCCTGGGTGACGAACCCCAGGTTGATGAGGATCTCGCCGATCCTCTCCCCCGTCCGCTTCTGCTCGCGCAGCGCGAGGTTCAGCTGGTCGGCGGTGACGAGCGCCGCTTCGATCAGCCGTTCCCCGAGCCGCATGGCCTTCGCAGGGCGCGGTCCCGCAGGATTCGAGGCGTCCGTCGTTTCCGTCAAAGGTTCACCTTTCCCCGCTCGTCAAAAAAAAAAGCCGAAGGCGGCGCTTCGGCTTTTCGATGCTCCCGACCGCCGGATCCTACCGGACACGGAACCCGATGTCGTCGCCCCTGACCACGTTGTCGGTCGCGGCCGTCTGGACCTTCACGTTGGGTCCGGCGGACAGCACCCAGATGGGGCCCGAGGCGGCATAGTTGACCACGTACGGATTGCCCCACGGATCCGCCGGCAAGGCGCCGCCGGTGTACGGCCCCCTCCATTGCATGTCTCCGATCGTGGGATAAGCGCTCCCCGTGCCGTTCGTGAGGAGGCTGTTGTCTATAGGGATTACCGTTCCGGGCCACGTGGCGACTACGGGGGGAACGACCGGAGGGGTGACGGTGAATATGGCGGCGGTGGCGGGCGTCCTGGGTCCGGTATAGTAAAGCGCCGTCGCCTGCACTGTCCCGGCGGCGTTTCGGTTCGGCCACCCTCCAACGTCCTTGTAGAAGTTCGTCATGGCGCCGCCGATGACCTGGACCTCGTTGCGCGCCTTGGCGATCCTTGAATCGTCGATGTATTTGGTGATGTACGGCGTGAGGACCGCCGCCAGGATCGCGATGACCGCGACGACGACGACCACTTCGATCAGAGTGAACCCCGCCTCGGTCCTTCTCCTCATCGGCATTCCCCTCCCGGAAGGATGTGTCCTATTAATGACGATAAGTTCAAATTAAATGTATAATAAATTATGTATAATGACGCATAATATATAAGTCAAGAAATATTTCGAATAGCGGTTCCCGGCCGGAGGCGGCGGAGAGGGCGAAGGGGGGGGCCGCGGTTCAGGAGGTCCGGGAGACCACGTAATCGGAGAGGGCCAGGAGGGCCGAGCGGGCCGGGGAGTCGGGGAGCGCCCGGAGGAACCGTTTCCCCCCCCGGATGAAACTTCTCGCCCGGGACGCGGTGTATCCGATGCCGTCGTGACGGGCCACCAGCCCGGCAAGGAAGGCGACGTCGCGCTTCCCCGGTTCCTTCTTCGCCAGGCAGCGCAGCGCCGTTTCCCGGTCCGGCGCGTCCGCCTCCCGGAGGGCGTGCAGGAGCGGGAGCGTGACTTTCCCCTCCCGAAGGTCCTGGAAGGGGCGCTTCCCCAGCTCCTTCTCCGTTCCCGTGAAATCGAGGATGTCGTCCACCAGCTGAAACGCCATCCCGACGGACTTCCCGAACCCGAACATCGCCCCGCGGGTGGCCGGATCGGCCCCGGCGAGCACCGCCCCGGTTTCGCTGGCCGCCGCGATGAGGGAGGCGGTCTTGCAGTAGACGACGGTGAGGTATTGCCTCTCGGTGATGCCGGCGTCGCGCGTTCTCGTCAGCTGCAGCACCTCCCCTTCCGTGAGGGATACGAGGGTGCGGGCGTAGATTCCGAGAACGTCGATATCGCCGTCCTCGGTCATCAGCTGGGAGGCGCGCGCGAACAGGAAATCGCCCACGAGGATGGTCACGGAGTTCCCGAACAGCATGTTGGCCGCCGGCTTTCCGCGGCGGACCGTCCCCAGGTCCACCACGTCGTCGTGCAGCAGGGTCGCCGTGTGCATGTATTCCGTCACGACCGCCATCACGGTTCGGCGGGGGCCCCGGTACCCGCACGCGTCGGCGCAAAGCAGCAGGACGGCGGGGCGGATCCGCTTCCCGCCGGACAGCGTGATGTGTTTCCCCACGACGGGGATGAGGGGCACGGGGGACTTCAGGTTGGAAACCAGCGCCCGTTCCACCGCGTGCAGGTCGCGGCTCAGATAGCGGAAGACACCGTTGATGTCGATCGCAGTAACCCTCCGGGTGCGATGACTTTATCTCACCGGATTTTCGCCGTCAACCGGGCCGTCCGGGGTAGCATGTAGGGCATGTACGAGCGGAAGGACGCCTACTACCGGCAGGCGAAAAAAGAAGGGTACCGTTCCCGGGCGGCGTACAAGCTGACGCAGATCGCCGGCAAGGAGAAGGCGGTCCGCCCCGGGGACCGCGTAATCGACGCCGGCGCCGCCCCGGGGGGGTGGAGCCAGGTCCTTCTCGACCTGGTCGGGAAACGGGGGAAGGTCGCGGCCATCGACCTGTTGCCGATGGATCCGCTTCCGGGAGATAACTTTCGATTCTGGCAGAGGGACCTTGCCGACCCCGCCCTTCCGGCGGAGCTGCTCGACTTCCTGGGCGGCAAAGCCGATATCGTCCTTTCGGACGCGGCGCCGAACACCACCGGCAGTTCCTTCACCGACCAGGCGCGATCGGCCGACCTGGTCCGCGCCGTCTTCGCCCTGGCCCGGGAGACGCTGCGGGAAGGCGGGACGTTCCTCGCGAAGATCTTCGGCGGAGCGGAAAGCGACGCCGTCTTCCGGGAGATGAAGCCGTTCTTCGCGGAGCTTCGACGCATCCGTCCCGAGGCCACGCGCAAGGAGTCGTTCGAGATGTACTTCCTGGGAAAGGGCTACCGGAACTTGCAAGGGTAACGCGGAAAGCGCTATCTCCCTTCACGCCATTTCGACGACCAGATTCTTGCCGATTGCCGCCGCGACCTTCGCAAGTTGCCTGATGGTCGGGTTGGCAACCTCCGGTTTTTCCCACTTCTGGTACGTCTGGTACGTGATCCCCAGGCGTTTCGCGACGGATTTCTGGCTCATCCCTTTCTCCTGGCGGATCTTACGGATCATCAGCGGGATCGCCACCTCCGGCTCCGGTTCCACCCAGCGGATGCGCTTTCCCTTAAGACGGGACGGCTCCGGGATCCTGAAATTCCGATCGAACCGGACCGCAAGCCATCCCGTCAATGCCTCTTTGGCCATGCGAAGGGTTTCCTCTTCCGTGTCCCCTTGCGTCAAGCACCCCGGAAGGTCCGGAAACTCCGCCCAGAACCCGCCCTCCGCCGCGGGGTGAAGCCGAAGAGGGTACAGGATCCTCATTTCAATCCCCCCTTTTTCAGGATCGCCTCGACCGTCCCCTTGTGCAGGTCCTTTTTCCCATGGACAGGCACCACAAGGGTTTCCTTCCCCTTGACGAGGATATGATGGCTCCCCTGCACCCGGGCCAGCTCCCATCCGCGCTCTTCCAGCAGACGGATAAGTTCCCGCCCGGTCATGATTTCCTTATACAGCTTATAGGTTGTATTGTCAACGGAAGGGCATCAAATTGGTCACGCCTTGCGACGGAGGTTTTCGTGCAGTCGCGCTTCACGAAATTTCCCTCCCCTATCGCGGGAACTGAGCCCCGGAAATCCCTCAGTGTCTTGACCCGAATGAGGAAGACGCGGTCACCGTCCCGCACGAACTCCACCCGGTCGTTCGCCCGGAGGTTCAGAAATTCACGGGTGACCTTGGGAATGGTTACCCGTCCTTTGCTGCTGACCGCGTAAGGCATATCAGCCCTTCTCCCGGCACGCGATCAGGTAGCGGTACCCGTACTCCAGCACGGTTTCTCCCCGCTGGTTCACCACCCGGCACCTGAGCCCCGCGATTCCCCGGTCCGGTTTGCTCCGGGACCGTCGCAACTCCGTCCAGCGCGCTTCCACGGTCACGGCGTCCCCCGGCCGGACCGGCGAAAACAGCCGTACCTCTTCGACGCCCAGCCCCGACAGGACCGCGAGCTCCCCGTGAGACTCCACCACCAACCGCGTGCAGCAGGATACGGTCTGGAAGGAGGAGGCGACCAGCCCGCGGAAGATTGTGCCTTCCGCCGCGGCCTCGTCGGCGTGGAACGGCCACGGGTCGTACCGTTTCCCGAAATCGAGGATCCCTTCCCGGTCGAAGGTCACGGGACCGCAGGTGAAGGTTTCCCCTTCCCTCAAATCTTCCCAGTACCTCTTGCTCATGGTCAATGATTCCGACGGATCTTATCCGCCAATTGATACTGTAGGTCTCGCCCGGCGTCGTCTCGTTTCTCCGCCATCAGGAAGAGCCCTTTCCCGCCGCTCTTTTCTTCCCACAGCGCACCGAGGTTGCGCTTCTCCCTGGTATCTGCCGAGTCTGCGATATGCTCGCCCTTGTACTCGACCACCAGGATCCGTCCGTCCGCAAGTTCCGCCACGAAATCTGGATAGAACCGGTCCGTAGAAGTGGGAAGCCAGAAAGAGAAGGCGGGCTGCAGGGCGAGGTTCCGGACCCAGTGCTTCACTCCCTGGAAACCGTCGATGAACCGGGCGCATTCGAACTCTTCCCCAGTTGATTCGAGTTCACCGACAAACGGGTAGAAGTGTTTCCTGAATTTGTAGGAGCCTTTGTACGGCCAACGGGCAGGATAGTTATCCACAGGAAAATCGAAAGCAAATCGGTAACTGGTTTCCACCGTAGCACGTGGTCCGAACAGCGTCTCCTGGTATCCCCGGTTGTACGCCTGCTGCCGGCAAGCAGAGATCTTTTCCCGTAGAGTCTTTGCCAGAACAAACTTTCCTCTTACCAGCAAATTCAGTTCGATTCTTCGGGTCTCCATCAGGTGGGCAATCGTCCGCTGCAGGTACTCCAGTAGCACTTCCTGCCGGATGTCGGGCTGGCGCACCTCTTTGTCCAGCCATCGGGCGAGTTCCAGGTCGGTCCATTCGGTGCGGAGATGCCCAAGGTCCAGTTGATGGGAACCATTTACCAAACCATAGACAATTCGCTTCCCCTGCACGTCTACCTCGAAGGTCCGCGCCGACTCATTGACGGCGAATTCCGCCTCGGTCAATACCGCGGGGAAGTCGAGCAAGTTCCATCCTTCCGCGTCGAGAAAAAGATCTTTTTCCGCAAGCTCCAGCTCCCCCTGGACACACAGACATAGCCGGGGCACGACAAGTTTTTCCCCGCGCTCAGCGGGGGATGGCGGCCGTTGTTGTGCATATCGGTGCCGTTGGATGGCACGAGAAACTTCGATCTTCCGGTCTTCGGGAACGATCCGGACAATCTTTTCCTGGAGAGTTTCCGGGATCGTACCGACAACTTCTAGTTCGTGTACCCCTGGTGCCTTTTCCACTTGCCGGACTTTTTCCCGTTCCTCCGGGGACAATACGGACAGGTCCACCGCCTCCCGGACGAAAAGGCGCAGCGGCTCCTCAGGCTTGTAGACAAGCAAAGGGGTGTCGTCCTCCCCGGGAAGGTGCAACTGCCCCGGTTGGACGTAGGCGTTCGCCTCCTCCTCCTCGAATCCCATCGCCACAAGCCGGTCTTTGAGCTGCTCCGCCGCCTGGGCGAAAACAGGCGATGAGACGTGGGCATAGGCGCGATTGAGCTCATCCTGACGCCGTTTCCTGGCGTACGGCATCCGCAGGACCCGCCCGAGAATCTGCTCTACGTCTTTATCGGAGTGGATGTTCGTCGCCGAGCAGAAAACGTAGGCGAATGAGCAGTCCCAACCTTCCTTCAGGGCTTCCACGGTGATGATGTGTTCGATGCGGCATGCCGGGTCGAACAAATCGATCCCGTCGAGCTCCCGCTGACTGCCGGTCGCAACGGCGATCCGGTCCGGCGGGATCTTTTCGTTTTCGATCAGGTGCTGACGCAAGACATCCACGGTCACTTCCCGGTCCCGGCTTTCGGCCTGAAACAAGACGAGTGGGCGCAAGAAATCCGGTTTCTCTCCGTCGGCCATTCCTGCCAACCGTGCGCGTGTCCGAACGGCGTCATGGACAGCCTCCTGCCAATTCGCGTGTTCCGTGAGCAGGATGGGGAGCTTGATCATCTCCTCCGCCTTGAGCTCGGCCGCGGAGACACCGAACAGGACATTGCTGCCGGAGGAGGGCCGAGTGTCCGGCGTTGCGGTGAACTCGATGATGCACGCGGGGGAGATCCGCTGGAGCACCTCGAAGGTCAGCGCAGTACGTGCGTTGTGCGCCTCGTCCATGATCACCAGCGGACGATGCCGGTGAAGGAGGTTGGCGAAGGAAAACTTGATCTTCCCCCGGTCCGGCCCCTCCTCGATCCGCTCCAACCCTTCCGCAGAGGACGGCACGGAGGCGAAGTGGGGTTCGAAGTTCTCGTTGTGGGAGTAGATCTTGCGGCCTTCCGTATTGGTCACCCGCAAGGTGGCCAGCGTTGCGACGACAAGGCAGACGCGTGTGACGAGGTCCTGCGGCCGGATCCGTTCGATCTCCGAAATGTCGAAGACGGCGACCTGCCCGCCGAATGCATCGTCAAGTGCCTGCCGATAAGGATGACCGGGTTTGCGCAACGCGTCGAGCGTCTGCTCCCGGATCGTGTTCGTCGGTACCAGCCAAAGGACGACCGGGTACTCCTGCTCCAGGTAGGCGCGCCCGGCGATGGCCACGGCATGGGAGGCAAGGACCGTCTTCCCGCCGCCGGTGGGAAGGCGCAGGCAGACGTACGGCGTACTCTCCATTCTTTCGATGGTTTTGTAGGCTGGACCGCTCCCCGGCCCGTGGATCGCGGCAAACGCCGCAGCCGGGCCGTCGACACGCGCCGCTTCCAGGTAGCTTTTCAGGGCGGCCAGCGCGTTCTTCTGGTACTCCTTGAGGGCGAACGCCATGTCAGCGCGCCTTCACGTCGTACGGGATCTGTTTGAAGGTGATCCGCTCACCCTTCAGCCGTTCTACCGGTAGCCGGGACGTTTCTCCGTAGATGACCTTCGGACCTTCAAACGGCGGCAACCCTTGCAGGACCCGTCGGGTCAGCACGTTCCCGCTGTCGGGACGTTTGTCGCTCAGGATACCGTTGTAGAGAAGGTAATATCCCACGCCTTCGTGCGCACCGAGCCACGGGGAGTCCGGCACGCGCGACAGTGGCACCCCAGTTTCGCTGAACCAGACGTGCGCGGCAAGGGTGGAAAACGATATGGCCCGGTTGATCCTCCCTTCCTCATCGAAGACAGGTTGGCCAAGCCGATAGAAACGAAATCCCCCTCCGCCTTGCCAGTTCACCGCTTTGGAAATTCCGCCCTGCTCGCCATCGATGACTTTCTGCAATCGCGGAACACAGTGCGTGACAGCATGCTCCCCCATCTCGATGCCGATGTACCGCCGCCCCATCTTATGCGCCACTGCGCAGGTGGTGCCGGAACCAAGAAAGGAGTCGAGAACGATGTCGCCGGGGTCGGTGGAAATATGGATGATCCTTTCCAATAACCGCTCCGGTTTGGGTGTTCCGAACGGATCGTCCTCACTGAAAAGGGCCAAGATCTCTTTCTTTGACTCTTCCGTATCCCCCACTTCTGCTGCCTCCCAGAATGTCATTGGGACAAGGCCTTTTTCTCCTTCCGGGTATTGCTTCACTCTTGGTCGTCCAGCGCCTCCTCGAGGGAAATAGACTCTGGATTCAGAGAGCAACTGCCGATAAACCGGTTCTGTTGCTGTCCAACAACGACCACGTGGAGGTTGAAGAACAACTCCCGTTGGGGAAACAATTTCATACATCTGGTTTGGCCGGTAACCTTGCGCAGAAAAAGGTATGGAGCGCCAAGGCCCCTTGGGATCATTGTCAGGATTCGAATACCCTTTTCCAGTTTGCGGGAGTAGGTTACGAACTTCCTTCCAGGAAACTGCTCCAGCGAGGGCATAGAGATAAATGTAATCGTGTGAAGAACCAACTGCGGCGCGGTTCTCCCGGGATGTGCGTTTTTGCCAGATAAAACTTGCAACGAAATTCTTCCGCCCGAAAATCTCGTCCATCACCACCTTCAGGTAGTGCCCCTCGTTGTCGTCGATGGAGACCCAGATGCTGCCGTCCTCGGCGAGCAGCTCCCTGAGCAGCTCGAGCCGCGGATACATCATCGAGAGCCACTGGGAATGTTCAAGGTTGTCGTCGTAATGCTCGAATGCCGTCTTGCTGTTATAAGGCGGGTCGAGGTAGCAACATTTGATCCGCCCGGCATAGTAGGGCAACAAGGCCTTCAAGGCCGCCTGGTTGTCGCCCTCAATCAGCATGTTCGGTGAGTCAGGCTCTCCGAACGACAAGCTAGCCACTGGTTCCAGGAGGCGGTATTTCGTCAGCGCGGCGCGCGTAAGATCTTCATCCCGCTTGAACCATGACAACAACGGCATTGGGCGCACCCTGAGTTAACTAACGCTTGATTATGCCTTCACCTGTCTCATCCGTGGAGACCGATCGGTGGCCATGTCTCGGACAAGCCCTGCTCAGCTGAGCCGACGGTCGTCAACGGCTTTCACCTACATCATTGGTGCGGGCGGTGGGCCAAAATGACCTCGCCCCGCAAGTCCGGCCCGAGCCGACCGCGGCGTCCGGCGAACGCCTGCCGACACCTTCGTCCGGTGGAACCGACGACCGGGGCACCTCTCTTGTGCGGT
>JAJZRM010000049.1 GCA_021802685.1 Deltaproteobacteria bacterium
TCGGCCGTGACCTGTGTGCGGATCTTTCCGCCCAGCACCATGGTCGGGCGGATCCGCAGGATGATTCCGTAGGTCTTCCATTCCACGGTTCGGGTTTCCGGCGTGATGATCACGATCGGTATCTCCCCGCCCGCGAGAAACGTGGCTTCCTCCCCGCTTTCGCACGCCAGCCGGGGATTGGTGAGGATCCGCGCTTTTCCGTCCGCCATCAACATGTTCAGACGGGTTTCGAAATCGGTTCCCACGGAGACCGTCCTGCCGGTTTCCGTCGCCGCGCCGAACGTCGCTTTGAACGGGAGGACATCCGGCCAGCGCACCCCCAGTTGCGCGGATTCCCCCCGGCTGATCTCGATGATCTTCAGGTCGTACTGGAGCAAGGTCCTCTTCTCCTCGGGGAGGGACAGCCGGAGATGGACCCCGGGATGCGCGCGCGCGTAATCCTCGAGCATCTTTTTTTCCGCCGGCGTGGCGACAGGGCCGCTGATGATCGTGGAGCTTCCGGCCTCGGTGACGGTGAGGCCGGGGATCGTTCCGGCGAAGAGCCGGGCATCCTCCGCCGCGGAACAATTCCGTGAACGAACCTCCACATGCCATTCGGTGCGTATCCCGTTCTCCCAGAGGACGAGATCGGTTTCTCCTTCCTTTTTCCCCACGATCAGGATCCCGTCCCCCTTGGTGAGGGGCTGGGCCTCCAGGATCTCGGGGTTCCCCACGGAAAGGCGAGACACCCCTTTCCGGTCGAGGATCTTCTGAAAACCCGGGCGGACATGGATCGCTTCAACGGCGGGGGATTCGACGCGATCCACGGAGGAAAGGAGCGCCAGGGCGCATGCCGCGATGAGAAATGGGTTTCTCACAGATGGGCCGCGGCTCCCGCCTGCCGAAGCGGGACCCTTACGCCGCCTTTCCATATTTCCACCGGGAGGATCCCGGACCGGTTTGCCGCCCGGCGGTTCGAGAAGCAACCGTTGTCGTCGGGGTTCCGAAGGAACCAGTGAAGCTTTCCCGCTCCGATCGACGCGGCAAGCCTTGCGCCCTCCTCCGGGGTGACCATGAGGGTCACCGTTGCCGTGTCCGCCGCGTCCGTAGGACGCGCCAACCGGTCATGGTGGCGGTCAACCGCGATCACCGGGATGTCGCGGATCCAAGTGGAGGAAGCGATTTCCTGCCGCAACGCGAGAAGGTCCACCCGGTCCCCCGGTTGCAGCAGCCCGGAGAAGGACGACGTCGTGTCCACGCTCAGCGTGAGGGCCCTCCTTCCCGCCTGGACCGTTTTCGAAAAGGCCTCCACCTCGTACGGTTCCTCCACGTCGGTCCACAGGATCGGTTCGCCGGAACCGATCGGGTTTTTCGCACGCGCACCGAGGAGCAGTTCGAAATCCTTGGCCGGTACGTTCCGCTGTCCCGTCCCGGAGGCGGGAACGGGCTTTTTCGCCAGGTTCCTGACGTTGAACTCTTCCCCCGCCGGGATCAAGACCGAAGCGACGACCACTTCCACCGGGTTCGCCTGCCGCCGGATGTCCGTCTCCACCATGGAGATCCTTTTCCAGGCCACCGCCAGCGCGATGCCCGTGAGAAGCACCCCGATGCCCAGGGGGAGCAGCTCCGCCGCCTTACCGGTCCAATTTGCGCACGATAAGGAACGTGCCTTCCGTTTCATCCAGGAAAACAACGGCGGTCTCCTTTCCCCGGGTCGACTCCAGCATGCGCGGCAACCGGGCGCCCCCTCCCGTGGAGACGGGCGTCCATCCCTTTGCCGCCAGCCGGGATCGAATCGAATCGCCCGTGTGCTCCATCCTTCCGATAACCAGCTCGACCGTTCGGTCACCCTCGTCCTTGCGGACGGTGTGTTCCGCCTTCAGTTCCGAAGGGACATCCGGCGGGTCCACCCGGCGTTGTTCCGGTGATCCTGCGAGTTTTGCGGAAAACGCGGGATGCGGATTCCGGGATCCTGCAGGGATCTCGATGGCATCGGGCGGTTGCACCCCCAGCCTCGCCAGTTCGCGGCGCAGGAGCGTGGCGTCTCCGTCGGCGGATTCATCCGCGAAGAACGACATTCCGTCGATGGTAACGCCGATGGGAAGGGAAGCGGCCTTCCGGAGGGCGGCGACTTTTCCGGCGCCGAACAGCGAGAGAAGCAGCACGAATCCGGCGGAAAGGACGAGCGGAACTTTGTGTTTCATCGGAGAGCTCCCGTCAACAGGATTCCGCTGACGGTGCGCCGGATCGTCGATCCGGACCTCGTGCCTTTCCCCCAGCAGTCCACGGACCCTTCCGCATTGCGACGGGCGTCGTGCCGCGGCAGGTCGATGAATCCACCCACCGGATCCTTCGGGCAGGAAACTTCCACGGAAGCGACGGTCCTTCCGGCCATGCCGCGAAACAGCGGGAACTGTTCGGCCAGGGGACCGTTTCGGACGTTGAATCGAACCGCGTTGTCGGAGGGATGGATCGTCCGGGCAAGCCTGGATCCGATGGACGGCAGGTTCCTGCCGGTCCGAAGGAGGTGCGCGTGAGCGGCCGATTCGGTGGAACCGGACAGGGATAGTTGGCGATACGACCAGTACCCCCCCGCAAGGAGGACTAGCAGCAGGGGGAGCATGAGAACCGTTTCCACGACGGATTGGCCACGGCGGGAGTCACTATTTCGCGTCATCGTTCCCTCCTTCGGTCACCCGGGATTTCCAGGTCATTTCGGCGGAACCTCCGCCGTACGGCTCCGCCTGCGAATCCGTGAACACCCGTTTCTTCCCGCCGAGCGGAAGGAACGGGATCGGCAGATCGGGCACCGCCTGGCTTCCCGCGAACCGGACGTGCTGCCGCTCCTTGAAATCCTTCTCCGGAACCAGCATGCGGATCGGGCCTTTTGCGTTGCCTATGAGCGCCTTCAACACGGCTTCCAGGAGGGAAACGACCGTTTTTACGGCGCCTTTCAGGATCCGGTTCCTTTTCAAACGGTTCAGTGCCCCCGAGATCGGCGCAACGGCTTCCACAAGGTACATCGGCGGTCCGGGTTCCAGGTGGAGTTCCAGTGTGTTCCTGCCGTCGTGCGGTCCTGCCGGGTTCAAGGGGAACAGGACTCCGGAGACGTTGCGTTTGCTGGACAGCGCCGCGGTGTCCCCGAGGACGATGTACGGGGTTGCCTCCCGTATCTTTTCGCTCCACGCGACGAGCTGGTGCGCCGTATCCCAATAACCCGAGATCAGGCGGCGGGCGTACCTCGTATATGCGACGAACACCGGCATGCCGACCCCGAACGCCGCCGCGACGGCCAGCGCGGCCCATATGACACTGATCCATCGGATCACCCGGATGCACTGGAGCACTCCGTCGTTCAAGGCCGCGATCATGTTCAGGCCCCGGGCCTCCCATGTCGCGGCGTTCAGTGCGATCGCATCCACCGCGTTCGTGCAGGTCACCCTTGCGACCGATAGATTGGCGATGTGGATCGATGCGAAGACCAGCGCGAGCAGCGTCCCGGCGACGACCAGGAAGAGGACGGTCGCCTGCCCGCGGTTTCCTACGCGGGCCTGCAGGGCTTGTCGGGCGAAATATCCGATCATGCTATTCCACCGTCACCCATCGGGTGGACTGCAGCATCAGGTAGTACCTGTTTCCGACCTGCATCTTCCTCCCCGGCGACAGGGAGTAGAGGATCCGGTCGATCCACGGGACGATCAGCTCCACCCCATGGGTCAACCGGACGCACAGCGCGTCGCCGGCGGTCGCCCGATCGGCTCGTCTATCGTCGTTCCGGGTCACATCGAGAGTGGTCATCGCAACGGAACCGAGCGACCCCCCCGGACGGTTTCGACACATGCGATACGCTTCCAGGAACGCCGTCTCCCGGGCTTTCCGGAGGTCGGTGCGGGCGATCAGCGCGACCTTTCTCGCAGCGTGATGCGCCGCGGTATCGACCACCCCCTTGCTCATCCACAGAAGGGAAAACTGAACGATCGCCATGATGAAAAGAAGCAGCGGAACGCCCGCCAGGAGGAATCCGGTCATGGCCGTTCCCCGTTCATTTGGAGCCGGCATAGTTGGAGAGGTTCTTCTGGTTCGCTTCCGCACCGGCTTCGGCCTTGAGGGATTTCACTTTCGAATCCGCGCTGCCGGACATGGCCGACACGATGGTGTGGAACTGGTTCCGTAACTGATTGCCGAAGATGTTCACGATGCCGATGGCCGCGATCGCCACGAGCGCCACGATGATGATGTACTCCGTGAGCCCCTGCCCCTTGCGATTTTTCCGGGATTTCGTTTTCATCCTTTTAGCCTCCTTCATCGGGTTGGATGACGGAGGGAGGAGCAAGGAGGGTGCCGGGAGCGGTCCCGGGGGGCGGGATGAAAAAAGCCGTTGAATGGGATGATTAGGGAAGGGAAAGGGAAGGGGGAACGACAGGTGGTATTAAAGGGTCCGGGTTCCGGACCAACGGTCTTGTTACCGGTCGGTCTCCTGGTTGCGGATCCCGTACCGCTTCATCTTCTCGAACAGCGTGGACTTGGCGATCCCGAGCGTGCGGGCCGTCCGGGTCTTGTTCCCGCCCTGGCGACCGAGTTCCGAGAGGATGTTGGCGCGCTCGGCCTGCTCCCAGCGCGACAGCCCCGCGCAGGCACTGCAATCGGATGCCGCCTTCGCCGGGTCGCGCAGGAAGGAGAAGTCGGCCGCGCAAAGTTCGGCGCCGTCGGCCATCACCACGGCGCGCTGGATCGCGTTGCGCAGCTCCCGCACGTTGCCGGGCCAATCGTGAGTGGCGAGCGCGTCGATGGCGGCGGGGGAGAGCGCCGGGAGCGGGCGGTTCGAGCGGGCGGCCAGGCCCGCAAGGAAAAAGCGCGCGATCGGGGCGATGTCCTCCCGGCGGTCGCGGAGCGGGGGAACCGCGACGGTGATGGCCCCTACGCGGAAGTAGAGGTCTTCCCGGAAGGTTTTTTTCGCGACCTCTTCCTTGAGGTTCCGGTTCGTTGCCGCCAGGACGCGCGCGTCGGCGGGGAGCGTCTCGTTCCCCCCGACCCGCTTGATCTCCTTTTGCTCCAGGGCGCGTAAAAGTTTCGGTTGAAGTGTGTACGGCAACTCTCCGATTTCATCAAGGAATATTGTTCCGTTATGGGCCATTTCGAAGGCGCCTCTCCGCTGCGCCGTCGCTCCGGTGAAGGCGCCCCTTTCGTGTCCGAACAGCTCGCTTTCGATCAGTTCAGGGGAGATCGCCCCGCAGTTGACGACGACGAACGGGCGATCGCGGCGGTCCGAAGCGTCGTGGAGGCCGCGCGCCACCAGCTCTTTCCCGCTGCCGGTTTCCCCTTCGATCAGGACCGCCGCATCGGAAGCGCCCACGCGGCGGACCGTTTCGGACAGCTTCCGGACGGCAGGACCGGTTCCCACCAGCCCGAACGGCGCGTCGACGCAGATGCGGGGAACGGAGGAACGTTTGGCGCCGGGAGTCGGCAGGGGCGCCGCGGCGGCGGAACCACCCGGAACGGGAGCGACGGTAGGTTCTTCGCCCGAAGAGGTGGCGGGACCGCACTGAAGGAAATGGATCCGGTACGGGCCCACCTGGAATGTCCGGCCGTCATCCAGGGGAATCTGCGTCACGGGGTTCCCGTCGGCGTGCGTGCCGTTCCGGCTGCCGAGATCCGCCAGGAAATACCGGTTGCCGACGCGGTAGACCCGCGCATGCTGCCGCGAAACCGACGGGTCGGGAAGCTGGAGGTCGGCGTCTCGCCCCCGGCCGATCCGGATTTCCCGCAGCCCCAGCCGGATTTCAACCGTCATCCCGTTCGAGATGGAAACGGATAACTTCGCTCCCGGGTCAGCCTGGATCATCGTCCCTCCTGGATGGTCCGCTTCTTAAGTAGCAAGCGGGATGCCATCCTCACCTGGGATGCCGTGACCTTCGAACCTGCCGGTACCCGAACACAATGGCCGGCAGCAGCAGGAAGAGAAAGGCGACGATCGCGGAAGCATCGGCGTTTCCTGGAAAACGCGGGACATAAAGGCAGCCGCCTCCGCCGCCACCCGATGAAGGGGCAGGGGGTGGAGGGGGCTCCCCGGGGACGATGTTCCCCCACCAGGTTCCCCAGCGGTCCCTTTCATCGGGAATCTGGGCGTACTCCTGGAGGGTCCAGAACGTCGTGTCGTCCGTCGGGTCCACCATGGTGGCGCTGAAGTCGCCCCATCGATTCGAGGTTCCGGACAAGGTCTTGTAGTAAGGGGCCTCGCCGGCTTTCAGCAGGGTCACGGGATCCGCCGTGCCCGTGGAAGGCCAGACGATGGTGTACCACCCTCCCGCGAATTCGGTGGATGATGAACCGGTGAATCCGATCGCCGCGACGTTGTCCTTGTTGACCGCGATGGAAGGGTAGTAGTACCACCGGTTTGAATCGGTGATCCGCCCCTGTGTCACGATCGTGTTGGAAACCGGGTTGATTCGGTACCAGGCGACCTCGACCTTCCCGCTCGGGCCGACGACGTGGTGGGTGGCCCAGACGGAGCCGTTCCGATACACGGCGTTCAGCATGCGCGTGTCCGACGTGTCGATGGTATTGTCGTTTCCAAGTCCAAGTTGCGGGGCCCCCGGAGTGGATATCATGGGGGCATAGGATGTAATCCCCGGGACCGTCGCCGGGGAGTTCAGCACGGGGGTGCCGGAGATGTTGTCGATCCGGGTGAGGGCCAGCTGGGTCGAAGACCCCTCGGAGACGAGGTACTGCGACGCGGAAGTGCCGAAGGTGTGGGCGGGCTGCCGGGAGAACCCGCTGAACAAAGGGCCGTGGAACTCGAACCAGGTGATGGTGCTGTTTCCGTTGAGCACGTTGTCACTCTTGGGGATAATCCACAACTTGCCGTACTGGGCGCCGTCGTTGTTGTCGAACATATTGGCTGTAATGTAAATATTGAATTCATCTACCCCAAGTCCCGGATAATCCGCGAAATTATTCGTCTGAATGGTGTTGTTGTCGAGGTCCGCGTCGATGGCCCACTTGTCCCACGGGTCCAGCGGGTTGGACGTGGAGGATACGGCGAACAGGACCCACGAGTGGGTGGTGATCGTGCAATCGAGGGTGACGGCGACGAACCGGCCGCTGTGCTGGTCGTACAGGATCTTGGGGTCGAAGGGGAAATCCGCCGCGGGCCCCAGGGAGGACCAGAACGATTCGAGGGTGACGTTGTCGAGCTTTTCCCCCGCCTTGCTGAACACTCCCCATTCGCTGTTCAGGAGGCTCACGAGGTGGGCGGGCCCCGCCGCGCCCATCGTGTCGGGCGGGATCAGGTCCCCCGCCTCGGGGGGGAGATTTTCGAGTCCCTTGAAGTTGGAAGCAAGTACCGATGACCGCAGGCCGGGGATCGGTCCGGATGGAGTTTCCGAGGCAACGGGAGCCGCCGTAGCCGACGGTTCGATTCCGGCCGGGGGAGCGGGCCTGGGAGTCCGGCGGAACGGGATGGCGCGTTCCGGCCTGCCCCGCTTCGGAAGGCGGCTTGGCGCAAGCGCCCGGACTTCCGCCAACGATTCCCGGGCATGGGGTACGTTCGCGGTGACCGCCGACCCGACCGTCCTCCCTTCGGGCGCTCCCTCCGGGGCCCCGGAAACCGCAAGGACCGCGGAAGCCAGGAACAGGAGGGGAACCCAGAGGATCCGTCCGCGGGGCGAATGTCGATCCTTGCGCGAGGAATGCGTCTCCATGGGATTTATCTTGATCCTCCGTTTCGGGGCGCCGGTTGCGGCGGTATGTCGTTGTTGTCTCCCCGGGGATAGGAACGGAACGGTATCGAAACTTCCCCCCGGGAAGGGGGAGGTTCCCTTGCGTCCCGCTTCTTCATGTCGGAAACCGATTCCTTCGAGTGCGGAACGTCCTTCGTCACCGTCCCGCCGGCCGCCTTCTCGTTCTCCGTTCCCTTTTCGAGGTAGATGACCCGTTCGATCTCCAGGAGCCGGGGAACCCCGGACCACGGGCCGGACACCAGCAGGTTCGGCCCGCCGCGGGAGAGGATCCGGAAACCGGCGGCTGCCACCTGCCGCTCCTCCGTTTCCCCGGGCACGGACCGGAAACGGGCGAGGATCGGGGCGTCCTTCCCGTCGGTGCCTTTCCCGTACCGCGCGAGCAGGTCGAGTTCGAGGGACGGGTCCAGGCGCGCCAGGCGGCCCTGGGGGCCGAACCATGCCAACCGGCGGACGGAAGGGTCTTTCAGCAGGGGGAGGACCTCGTTCGGGTGCAGGAGGAGGATCGCGGCGTTTCCGAATTCGTTCAGCAGCGGGATGGATGCCCGGTCGAGCATCGCGGACTGGCCGAGGAAGGCGTCCCCCCGGAATACGGCGATGGCCGCGAACGGCTCCTTTCCGCCCTCCCGCACGGTGTCCCGAAGCGCGTTGTCCCCACGGGTTTCCAGCAGTTCCTCCTCGGCGGCGCTCAAAGCGGCGTGTTTCGAATCCTCCGGGCATCCCGGCAGGAGGAACGCCGCCGCGAGCAGGGCAAGGAAGGCGGGGAGGGCCGCCCGGAGGGCGTTACGGTTTCGGGGAAAGGTATCCGACACGGAGGGTCACGTCCAGGTACCGGGCGTCGTCGTACCGGCTCTTCAGCGTCGCGGAGCGCACCACCATCGGAACGTCCGGCCCCGACAGCCTCTGCAGCGTCTTGACGGCTTCCAGGTACGTCAGGTTTTCCAGCCGGACGTCGAACGACTCCTCGCGGAACGTCTCGCCGTCCCGCACGCCGCCGGATTTCACGCTGAACGCCGACTGCGGGATCGAGGCGTCCTGCAGGACGGTCGCAATGCGGGTAAGGGGGGATTCCTTCCGGTTGGCCGCCGCGCGGACGACCCCCGCCCGCTGGACGGTGTCCCTCTGGATTCGCTCGATCTCCGGCCGGGCCTTCCGAACCTCGGCCAGGTCGTTTTGGGCGGCGGCGGAGGCGCGGGCGAGCGTTTTCAGGCGGGAGACGCCCGGGAATACCACGAACGTGAAGAGCAGCAGGACCGCCGCCGCCGCGCCCCCGAGCACAAGGACCCTTTTCTCCCGGTCACGAAGCACGCCGGTCCCCCTTCCGTTCCGCGAGGATGGTGAACCGGACGGCGGTTCCCCTGGCGGTTCCCTCGGATCCTTGCACCGTAACGGAATATCCCGGTCCGAACGCGGTCGACAGCGCGGCGCGGTAGGTTTCCACCAGCTTGGCATCCCCCGCTTCTCCGGCGAGCCGCACGCGGTCGCTCTCCACCGAAGCTTCCCGCACGGCGATCTCCCCCTGCGGGAGGGCGCGCGAAGCGTGCGCCAGCAGAACCGCCGCGGGAGGGACGTCGGCGCCGAGCTCCTTCTGCTGGCGGTGAAGGGATGCGACCCTCTCCCGGATCTGCGTTCCGGCCTGGACCACGGACTTGACGTCCGGGGCCGCTTCCGCGAACTCCTTCCGCACCTGGGCACGGACCTTGGCCACCTTCTGGTTTCCCACCCACACCGAGAATTGCATCGCCCCGAGGGCGAGGACGGCCGCCGCGCCCGCCGCGATCGTCGCCAGGCGCCGCCGGCGGAGTTCCCGATCCTTGTCCGCCGCCGCTTCCGCCGAGGTGCGCAGGGAAAAACCGCCGCCGACTTTCGGGAAAAAGGGCGCCAGGGCGGCCCCGTAGGCCGACAGGTGCGCGGAGGGGATCCCGCCGGGGAGCGGGAACGCCGCCGCTTCCGGGACGCTTTCCGCCAGGGGCGCAGGGAGGTCGCCGATCGTCCGGACCGGCGCGGGGAGGCCGTCGCCGTTCGAGGCCAATTCCCGGATCGCGGGCACGATCTCGCCGGGCGTGGCGGCCAGGGCCGCGGGGAATTGGCGGGCGGCGCGCACCCCGCCCCCGGAGGCCCGCAGCAGGAGGATGTCGGAGAAGGTGGAAAGGATCAGCGCGTCGTCGCCGGCGTTTCCGGAGACGAGGAGCAGGAGCGCGGCGTGGTCGGTGACGACGCGGTCCACGCGGATCCCCGCGGCCTGGAACGACTCGACGGTCTTTTCGACGAAGGAGCGCCTCGACGAGACGGCGAGGAAGGTGTCCGGCGTTTCCGGAGCGGCCGGCAGCAGGTCGGACAGGATCTCGTCGTCCTCGATCGGCAGGTTCCCCTCGAGCTCGGCGAGGTGTATGGCCCGCGCCCGCGGGAGATCGGTTACGGGAAGCGCGACCGTGCGCAGGTACGTAAGCGAAGCGGGGAGCGTGATCACCGCCCCCGGGAGGGAATCCGCGGGAACGTTGTTCCGCAGCTCGGAGGCGAGCGCCGCATGCTCCTCCGGCCCCCCGAACGGCTCCCGGCAAGGGATGTCGACGGCGGCGGCGACCCCGCAGGAGGTCGCCGTCCCTTCCAGCGCCACGGCGTGCAACCGGTCCCTGGATATGGAGATCCCGATCGTTATCATGATCCTCTCAGAAGAACTGGAATTCCGCCCGCGGCGCCGCCAGCGGTCCGAATATCCTCAGATTAGCATTCTTTGCGTTTTTCGCCAGCATGTCGAAGAGGGTGCCGATCCGCCCCTCGAAGGGGTTCTGCACGCGGAGGTGCAATGTGACCGACGCCTGGCCCGGAGAGAGCACCCGCCGGATCTCCCCCGTGCCGTCCAGGCGGGATCCCTCGTAGTTGCCCAGGAGCCGCGGGACGCGAAGGACGTCCCCACGGACCACGAAGGTCATCGACACGTTGTCTATCCGCGCCTCGCGGATCGGCGAATTCGGGGTGGGGACGGGGATCCGAAGAAAATCGAACTCTCCGGACCCGTTCGCCGCCAGCCGCCCGCCGGAACCTTTCCATCGGGCGTCGACCCGCCGGATCGAAAACCCCGCGCCGGACCCCGAGAAGACGGGGAGCGGAATTTTCTCCGAGGAAACGCCCGCGACGGTCACCCGTCCGCGGCTCGGGTTCCAGAAGGCGGGGGAAAGCCGGATGTCCGCGACGGCATTTCCCCGGGCGATCCGCAGGTGCGCCGGGAGCCAGCGGAACAACCCGGTCCACTCCCAGGAAGCGGTGACTTCGTCCAGCGGGACGGAGGGGCCCGGGCCGAAGGAGAGGGTGACCCCCTTGAACCGCAGTCCCAGGGGGAAGACGAACCGCGTGTCCGCGGCCGTGAGCTCCACGCCGGCGGTTTTCAGCGCCGCGCGGGACAAGGACAGGACAGTATCGCCGGGAAGGGTGACGGCGACCGTCAGCAGGAACCCGGCCAGAAACAGGGCGGCGCCCAGCGCGTAGAGCGTCGGGCGCCGCAGGTTGGCGTATCTACCGGGCAAGGACCTTCCTTGCGGTCCTCCGGACCAGGAGCAGGATGGCTGGAAGGAACAGGACGGCCGATCCCGGGACCCCGCCCTCCCCGCTCCGGCCGGGATCGCCGGCGAT
>JAJZRM010000050.1 GCA_021802685.1 Deltaproteobacteria bacterium
CCCACGAGATGGCCCACGTGCGGAACCGGGACATCCTGATCGGCACGGTGGCGGCCACCCTGGCGGGAGCCATCATGATGCTCGCCAACATGGCCCGGTTCGCCGCGATCTTCGGCGGCGGCCGGGACGACCGCGACGGGGGCGGAGGGCTTCAACTGCTCGCGATGGCGATCGTGGCCCCGCTCGGCGCGATGATGGTCCAGATGGCCGTATCCCGGTCGCGGGAGTACCTGGCCGACGAGACGGGCGCGGCCTTCTGCGGGAGGCCGGAGGCGCTGGCCCGCGCCCTCGGGAAGATTTCGGGCTATTCGCGGCAGGTGCCGATGCACGCCTCCCCCGCCACGGCCCACATGTTCATCATGAGCCCGCTGACCGGCGGCGGCCTCATGAGCCTGTTCAGCACCCACCCGCCCGTCGAGAAGCGGATCGAGCGGCTGCTCGCCATGCGGGGGATCTCCCGGTAAGGGAGAATAATTCCATGATGGAAATATCGTTCTACCGGGAGAAGCTTTCCGAATCCGGGCACCGCGTGCTGAACGCCTCGATCGAGGAGTCCCAGCGCCGGCACCATTACTACCTCGGGCTCGAACACCTCTTCATCGCGTTCGCCGAGGAGGAGAAGACGCTGTTCCGCGAGCTCATGGCGTCCATCGGGCTCAACGTGGAGGCGGTCCAGTATTCGGTCAACGAGCACCTCAACATTTCCCGCCAGTACCTGGGAGTCGGGCTGAAAGTGCCCCCGGCCACCAAGCAGGTCTTCCGGGTGGCGTGGGAGACGGCGCAGCGGAACCGGCGGGCGCAGATCGACGCGGCGGACCTGTTCCTCGGCATCTTCCACGAGGTGCATTCCATCCCCGCCCGGATCCTCAAGAGCTACGGCGTGGACCCGTCCGTCGCGCTCTCCCGGTTCGCCTCGCAGCTGCGCAGCCGGGAGGAGAAGGTCGAGGAGTTCCGGAAGCGGTACGAGCTCCCGGCGAACCTTCGGACCTTCGCCGTCAACCTGAACCTCCTGGCCCGGGAAGGAAAGATCCCTCCCATCATCGGCAGGGATGCGGAGATCGACCAGATCGTCGAGTATCTCTGCCACAAGGACCGTTGCAATTCGGTGATGATCCTCGGCGACCCCGGCGTGGGGAAGACCGCCGTGGTCGAGGGTCTTGCGATGCGCCTCGAGTACGAGCCGCACCGGGTGCCCGAGCGGCTGAGGGGACACCAGGTGGTCAACCTGCAGATGAACACGGTGGTGGCGGGCACCGTCTTCCGCGGCATGTTCGAGGACCGGATCGAGAAGGTGATCTCCGAGGTCAAGGAGCGGAAGAACATCATCCTGTTCATCGACGAGGCGCACACGCTGGTCGGCGCGGGGTCCGCCATGGGCGTTCCATCCGACGCGGCGAACATCTTCAAGTCCGCCCTGGCGCGCGGCGAGGTCCAGATCATCGGCGCCACGACGGGCACGGAGTACAAGGAAATCGTCCAGGAGGACGAGGCGCTCGCACGGCGGTTCCGGGTGGTCCGGATCGGCGAACCGACGCTGGACGAGACGCGGGAGATCCTCATGGGCCTGAAGCCAAGGCTGGAGGTGAACTACGGCGTGACGATCCGGGAGGAGGCGATCGATTTCGCCCTTTCCATGGCCGACCGGTATGCCCGGTCGCTCCGGCTTCCCGACAAGGTGATCAACTGGATCGACACGGCGTGCGTCCGCGTGGAGATCCGCGGGGACGACGAGAAGGAGGTCGCCGCGAAGGACGTCCTCGATGTGATATCGACCGAGACGAAGAACCCGCCGGACCTCATCTGCCGCGACGTGATCGACCGTTTCGGGGACATCGAGGAGCGCATATCCCGGCGGCTGGTCGGGCAGAAGGAGGCCGTCACCGCGGTGGCCAAGGCGCTTCGGATGAACAAGGGGCCCCTGAAGGCGAACATCTACCGGCCGGACGGGGTGCTCCTGTTCCTCGGACCCACCGGAGTGGGCAAGACGGAAATGGCGAAGGCCCTCGCGGAGTACCTGTTCGGAGACGAACGGCACATGGTCCGGGTGGACATGTCCGAATACCGCGACGGGGCGCTGGCGGTCGACAAGCTCATCGGCATGCCCCGGGGCATCGTGGGATCCGAGCGCGGCGGGATCCTGACGAACCAGGTGAAGGACAACCCGTACACCGTGGTCCTCCTGGACGAGATCGAGAAGGCGGACACGTACGTCCACAATCTCTTTCTCCAGGCGTTCGACGAGGGGTGGCTGACCGACGGGCGCGGGAAGAAGGTGTACTTCTCCGACACGATCATCATCATGACCAGCAACCTGGGCGCGGAGGAGCTTTCCAAGCTGAGCCGGCCGATGGGGTTCGGAACCGGAACGGGCGATTTCGAACCGGTCCGCAAGGCCGTCCTCAAGGCGGCGGAGAACCGGTTCACCCCGGAGTTCATCAACCGCCTCGACGACATCATCGTCTTCGCTCCCCTGTCGTTCGAGGAGGTCCGGAAGATCGCGGCCATATACCTCGACTCGATCCGCAAGATGATGGGCTCCCACGGCAAGACCCTCGTCGTTTCGGACGCGGCGCTCTCCTCCCTGGCCCGCACGGGCTTCTCCGTCAAGTACGGGGCGCGGTTCCTGAAACGCGGCATCGACGAGAAGGTGAAGATGCCCGTGACGCTCCATTGGAAGGAGTCCGACCACTTCCTCGTCGAAGAGGTCGGGGGGGAAGCGGTCGTCGTCACGCAGAAAGTGCCGGTCTGATGGCGGACGAAAAAGAAGACAAGGGGTTCCGCGTGATCGACCGGAGGGGGCGGGAGGAATCGCCTCCTCCCGCGCCTTCCGCTTCCGCCCCGCCGCCCGCGGCGCAAGCGGATAAAGCCCCTTCCGCGCCCCCCGTCCCTCCGCAGTCCTCGGCGCCCCCAGGGAACCTCCAGGGATCCGAACGTGTCAAAGAGGAGAAAGGCCGCGGCGATGCGGCCCCGATGGTGGGCGCTCCCCGGTTCCTCGACCTCGTCGAGTCGCTCCAGATGGGCGCGATGGCGAATCTCGGCATGCTCCAGGCAAGGGACGGCAGCCGCACCCCGGTGAACCTGCCGGGGGCGAAGGACGCCATCGACCTGCTGGGGGTTCTCCAGGAGAAGACACGCGGGAACCTGGACAAGGACGAGGAAGAGGTGCTGCGGGAAGGGCTCTACCACCTCCGCATGGCCTACATGGCGCTGATGAACGCCCCCCCGGGCGGCCGGGGAAAGGGAGGAGAAAAATAGTGGTCCGGAAAAGCAAGGTGATCGTTCTCCTGGCCGCGGCGGTCGCCGCGGGAGTCATTCTGTCGGCGGGACTGAACCTGTCCCCCACGACGCATGCCCTATGGGGCGGGAAGGACAAGCCCGCCGTGGTCCCCGCCGCGGCGGAGGTCCGGATGCTCCCCGTGGACATCCCCACGCTCGTGAAGGAAGTGTCGTCGTCCGTGGTCAACATCTCCACCACCCAGGTGGTGAAATTCGACCGCCCGCGGATGCGGTCCCCCTTCGGGCGGCAGGATCCGTTCGAGGAGTTCTTCCAAAACTTCTTCGGGAACATGCCGCGGGAGCAGAAACGCCGGTCCCTCGGATCGGGATTCATCGTTTCGGAGGACGGGTACATCCTCACGAACGCCCATGTCGTGGAGAAGGCCGACGACGTGACCGTGACGCTGCTCGACAAGGAGGAATTCAAGGCGAAGGTCGTCGGGACCGATCCGAGGACCGACATCGCCCTGATCAAGATCGCGGCGAAAAAGAAACTGCCCTATGTCGGACTGGGGAACAGCGAGAAGCTCGATGTGGGCGAATGGGTGGTGGCCATCGGCAACCCTTTCGGCCTCGGGCACACGGTGACCGCCGGGATCGTCAGCGCCAAGGGGCGGATCATCGGTTCCGGACCGTACGACGACTTCATCCAGACCGACGCCTCGATCAACCCCGGCAACTCCGGGGGACCGCTCTTCAACCTGAAGGGCGAGGTCGTCGGGATCAACACCGCGATCATCCAGGGAGGGCAGGGCATCGGGTTCGCCACGCCGATCCAGCTGGCCAAATCGATCCTCGGGCAGTTGAAGGAAAAGGGGAAAGTCACCCGCGGATGGCTGGGAGTCTACATCCAGCGGCTTTCGCCCGACGTGGCCGAGAACCTGGGAGTGCGTGAAAAGCACGGCGCGCTGGTGTCCGACGTGACCAAGGACGGTCCCGCCGAGAAGGCGGGGATCCGGTCCGGCGACGTGATCGTGGCGTTCGACGGGAAGGAGATCCGTGACGAGCACGAGCTGCCCGCGCTGGTGGCGGTCACCAAGCCCGGCGCGAAGGTGAACGTCAAGGTCATCCGGGACGGGAAAGAGCAGACGATTCCCGTGACCATCGCCGAGATGGCAGGGGAACCCGGGAAGCCCGCCGCCCACCCCGACCTGACGAAGGGAGTGGGGCTGACGGTCCAGGACATCACCCCCGAGATCGCCCAGCGTTTCGAGATCGGCAACGCCAAGGGCGTCCTGGTCACCTCCGTGGAGGGCGGCAGCCCGGCGGACGAGGCCGGGTTCCAGGAGGGGGACATCGTCCGGCAGGTCAACCGGCAGCCGGTTCCCAACGTGGCGGAGTTCGCGAAGCTGATGAAGAAGTTCAAGGGCGACAAGACCATCCTGTTCCTGGTGGAGCGGGGGGAAAGCCGCATGATCCTCGCGGTGACGATGAAGTAACCGGTTTCCCGGGAGAGAAAAATGATCTCTTTGGACCGGCTCACCGTGAAATCCCAGGAAGCGCTGCAGGACGCCGTCCGAATGGCCTCCGAGCGCGGGCATTCGCAGGTGGAGGGGGAGCACCTCTTCGCCGCGCTGCTGCGCCAGGAAGGCGGAGTGGCGGGGGAGCTCCTCGCCCGGACGGGGGTGCCGGCGCAACGGCTGCTTGCCGACACGGAAAACCTGCTTTCCCGGCTGCCGAAAGTCGGCGGCGCGGTGTCCAGGGGGCTGTCACCCCGCCTCGAGCCGCTGTTCCGGCGTGCCCTGTCGGAAGCGGATGCCTTCAAGGACGATTACGTGTCCGCGGAGCATTTCCTCCTGGCCTTCGCTTCCGACGTGGGGGGGGCAGCGGGCGAACTCCTCAAGAAAGCCGGAGTGACGCGGGAGGCGCTGCTGTCCGCCATGACCGCCGTTCGTGGCAGCCAGCGGATCACCGACGAAAACCCCGAGGCGAAGTACCAGGCGCTGGAGAAGTATTGCCGGGACCTCACGGAGGCGGCGCGGCGCGAGAAGCTCGATCCGGTCATCGGCCGGGACGACGAGATCCGCCGGGTGATCCAGGTCCTCTCCCGGCGCACGAAGAACAACCCCGTTCTCATCGGCGAACCGGGGGTCGGGAAGACGGCCATCGTGGAGGGGCTCGCGCAGCGGGTGGTGTCGGGCGACGTCCCCGAAGGGCTCAAAGAGAAGCGGGTCCTCGCCCTCGACATGGGGGCCCTCATCGCCGGGGCGAAGTACCGCGGCGAATTCGAGGAGCGGCTGAAGGCCGTGCTGAAAGAGATCGGCGCGGCGGAAGGGAAAGTGATCCTCTTCATCGACGAGCTCCACACCCTGGTGGGGGCCGGCAAGGCGGAAGGGGCCATGGACGCATCCAACATGCTCAAGCCCGCCCTGGCCCGCGGGGAGCTGCGGTGCGTGGGGGCGACCACGATCGACGAGTACCGGAAATACGTCGAGAAGGACGCGGCGCTGGAGCGGCGGTTCCAGCCGGTGATGGTGGGCGAACCCACGGTCGAGGACACCATCTCGATCCTGCGGGGGCTCAAGGAACGGTACGAGGCGCACCACAAGCCGGTCCGCATCAAGGACTCCGCGCTGATCGCGGCGGCGACGCTGTCCCACCGGTACATCTCCGACCGGTTCCTCCCCGACAAGGCGATCGACCTGATCGACGAGGCGGCGTCCCGGCTCAAGATCGAGCTCGACTCCGTCCCGACGGGGATCGACGAGGTGGAGCGGCAGAAAAAACAACTCGAGATGGAGCGGTTCGCCCTCTCGAAGGAGGAGGACGCGGCGTCCCGCGAGCGGCTCCGGAAGATCGAGGCGGAGATATCGGCGCTTGCGCAAAAAGCCCGCGCGCTTCGCGAGCAGTGGAACGAGGAGAAGGCCGGGATCGCCGGGGTGCGGGCCGTAAAGGATCGCCTGGAGCAGGCGACCTCCGAGATGCACCGCGCCGAGCGGGAGGGGAACCTCGAGAAGGCGTCGCAGCTCAAGTACGGGGTCATCCCCGGTCTGCAGAAGCAGGTCGAGGAAGCGTCCCTGCCTGCCTCGCAGGAGAAGCCGAGGATCCTGAAAGAGGAGGTCGACGAGGAGGACGTGGCGGGAATCGTCTCCCGCTGGACGGGGATCCCCGTCTCCCGGCTGGTGGAGGGGGAGGTCAGGAAGCTCCTGTCGATGGAAGAGCGCCTCTCCGCGCGCGTGGTGGGGCAGGACGACGCGGTCCGCCTGGTGTCCGACGCGGTGCGCCGGGCGAAGTCGGGGTTGAAGGACCCGCGGCGCCCCATCGGGTCGTTCCTGTTCCTCGGGCCCACCGGCGTGGGGAAGACCGAGCTGGCCCGGGCGCTCGCCCAGTTCCTGTTCGACGACGAGGCGGCGATGGTGCGCCTCGACATGTCCGAATACATGGAGAAGCACTCGGTGGCCCGGATGATCGGCGCCCCGCCGGGATACGTCGGCTACGAAGAGGGCGGGGCCCTCACCGAGGCGGTCCGCCGCAAGCCGTACACGGTGATCCTGTTCGACGAGATCGAGAAGGCCCACCCCGACGTCTTCCACATCCTCCTCCAGGTGCTGGAGGACGGGCGGCTGACCGACGGGCAGGGGCGGACGGTCGATTTCCGCAACGCCGCGGTGATCCTGACCTCCAACGTCGGGTCCCAGTGGATCCAGGAGATGTCCGGGAAAGGGGATGACGCGATCCGGGCCGGGGTGATGGAAGAGCTGCGCCACGTCTTCCGCCCCGAGTTTCTGAACCGGCTCGACGAAATCATCCTTTTCCATTCGCTGGGCAGGGAATCGCTCGCGCGGATCGTGGACATCATGGTGCGGGAGCTCAACGGCCGCCTCGCCGACCGGAAGATCACCGTCGCGCTCACTCCCGCGGCGAAGGAGCGCATCGCCGGGATCGGCTACGAGCCGGCGTTCGGCGCGCGGCCGCTGCGCCGGGCGATCCAGAAACATCTCCAGGACCCGCTCGCGATCCGGATCCTCAATGGAGAGTTCCGGGAAGGCGACAAGGTGACGATCGACGCCGACCCGAAGGAGGGGTTCACCTTCCGGCGAGAGGAGTGATAGAGGGATCAGAGGGGGACATACTTCGCTTCAAACCGGGGAGGAAGGGGAAGTGTGTCCCCTTCACTTCAGCACGTTTTTTCCCTTTTTGAGGATGTTATCGGCGGCGCGCTGCAGGCGGGTCTGTGCGGCATGGGCGTCCGTCCGGTCCCGCACCTCCGCTATCAGGTCGGTGAGCCTTTCTGCGTAAAACCGCGTTCCTTGCGCGGTTGGGCGAGCCTGGCGCCGGAAACTCTTGGAGAAAGCCCGGAACAACCCGGCCGGCATTCGCTTCCAGGAGATCTGTCTCCTGGCCGAACACATGGGGTTCGTCTTCCAGGACCGCAACGGGATGGCCAAGCCGTACCAGGTGAAGCAGCTGCTTGCCGTGATCGAAAAATATCGGTTGGGAGAAGAGGAATGAAGTACGCCATCGTGGTTGCCTACAGCGACGAGAACAAAGGGTATATCGCGACGGTTCCGGAGCTTCCGGGATGCTCCGCGTTCGGAGACACGGAAGAGGAGGCGATCAAGGAAGCGAAGGTCGCAGCACAGCTCTGGCTCTCCGCCGCAAGGAAGGCAAAGCGTCCGGTCCCGGAGCCGATCGTCGAGAAGACGTTCAAAGGGCGGTTCCCCTTGCGCATCCCGGAGGACCTTCGTCGCCGGCTGGAGCTGGAAGCCAAGCGGAGAGGCGTCTCGTTGAATGAACTGATCCTCCAGAAGATCGCCTGACGACTTCCGTTCCGATCCTGCGCGGGGGCTGCCGGGTTTCGACAGGATACCGCGTCAGAACGTCGGGGCGGCTAAGCGGAGATGTTCTTCCGCAGCGGTTCCTCGTCATCTCTCGTCATCTAAAGAAACCTTATGGCCATGGCCATGCCTGCGTTATCGTTGTCGCCGTTGGGATACACGAACCTCAGGTCACCGGCCCGGGATTGAACAGGACCAGGTCGTTGCGCAGCCCGAGCCGGTCGGCGGCCGCCTGCTTCCTGCCGCCGGCGGCTTCGAGGATCAAGCGAAACAGTTCCCATCCGACTTCGGCGGTGGTCGCTTCACCGGTGGCGATGCGTCCGGCATCGAGGTCGATCAGGTCGTGCCACCGATCGCTTAGCGCACGGGACGAGGAGACCTTCACCACCGGGGCCATGGCCAGCCCGTACGGCGTGCCGCGGCCCGTGGTGAACACCTGCAGGTTCATCCCCGCCGCAAGCTGCAGCGTCCCGCACACGAAATCGCTTGCCGGGGTCGCGGCGAAGACCAGCCCTTTTCGCCTCACCCGTTCCCCGGGCCCGAGCACGTCGACGATCGGGCTGGTTCCGGATTTGGCGATCGACCCCAGCGCCTTCTCCACGACGTTGGCCAAGCCCCCCCTTTTGTTTCCCGGCGCTGGGTTCGCGCTCCGGTCCGCCCCTCCGGCCGCCAGGTAGCGGTCGTACCAGTCCATCTCCCGCAACAGCGCCCGCCCGACGGATTCGTCGACCGCCCGGGGGGGCGAGCAGGTGGATCGCGGCGCGGACCTCGGTCACCTCCGAGATCATCACGGTGCCGCCCGCCCGCACGATGGGGTCCGCCGCGTATCCGACCGCGGGGTTGGCGGTGACGCCGGAAAACGCGTCGCTTCCTCCGCACTGCACGCCGACGACCAGGCCGGAGGCGGGACAAGGTTCCCTCTTCCGTTGGTTCAGCCGCTCAAGCCGCTTTTCGGCCATCCGCATCAGGGCCTCGACCATTTCATCGAAGCCGCGCAGGGATTCGTCCTGCAGGAGCAGGACGGGCGATCCCGCGCATCCCCCGCAGTCGCCGCCGCAGGCACCGGTCATTTCCGAGGGTACGAGCGTGTCGGCTTCGAGCTTCTCGCACCCCAGGCCGACGATCATCGCTTCGCCGCCCAGGTTCGGGTTGCGTACCGGGTTTTGCAGCGTGCGGATCGGCACGGCCGCCCCGGGGGCGTTGATCGCGACGCCGCAGCCGTAGGCGTGGTTGATCGCGACCGACTGGCGGCAGATGGGGCATGCGTTCCTGCTGAACGCGGTGGACATCCCCCTGGCCGACCCGCACTTCTGGACCCTGCACGGGGCGGTCCGCGTCGCGCAGATGTGCCACGAATGGGGGCTGACCTGGGGCTCCCACTCCAACAACCATTTCGACATCTCCCTGGCGATGATCACCCACGCCGCCGCCGCCCCCGGAAAGATCACCGCCATCGACACGCACTGGATCTGGCAGGACGGCCAGCGGCTGATCGTCGAGCCGTTCCGGATCGTCGGCGGCAAGGTCGCCGTCCCCGATGCCCCCGGCCTGGGGGTTTCGCCCGACATGGAACGGATCGAGGAGGCGCACCGGCTTTACAAGGAAAGGGCACTGGGCGCCCGCGACGACGCGAAAACCATGCAGTACCTGATTCCCGGATGGAAATTCGACAACAAGCGCCCCTGCATGGTGCGCTGAAAGGAGCCGGCCATGGACGCGATCTTCGTTCACGGCGTCATCCCGCCCATCGTCACTCCCGTGGACGCCGACGAGCGGGTCGACGAGCGGTCCCTGCGGCGGATGGTCGATCACGTGATCGCCGGGGGCGTGCACGGCATCCTTTCGCTCGGCAGCACGGGAGAGTTCTTCGGGCTCGATTTCGAGCAGCAGCGGCGCGCCGTGGGGATCACCCTCGACCAGGCGGCCGGGCGCGTCCCGGTCTACGCGGGGATCGGCGCCGTGTCCACCCGGGAGTGCGTCCGGGCCGCCGCGATGGCGGCGTCGGAGGGGGCGCAGGCCGTCACCATGCTTCCCCCCATGTTCCTGAGCCCCACCGACGAGGAGCTGTACCGGCATTTCCGGGCGGTCGCCGATTCGACCGGCCTGCCGGTGCTCCTCTACAACAACCCGGACCGGATGAAGGTGAACATCTCGGCGGCGCTCATGGAGCGGCTGGCCGACGTCCCCAACATCGTCGGGGCGAAGGACAGCAGCGGCGACCTGGTCCTTACGGCGGAATACATCCGCCGCACGCGGGGGAAAGGTTTTCGGATCATGGCCGGCAGGGACATCATGATCCTCGGGACCCTCGTTTACGGGGGGGTCGGCTGCGTCGCCGCGACGGCCAACGTCGTCCCGTCCCTCGTCGTGGAGATCTACGAGAAATTCAAGGCCGGCGACTTGGCGGGCGCCCTGGAGGCCCAGTACCAGCTCGCTCCCCTGCGCCTGGCGTTCAACCTGGGGAGCTTCCCCGTGGTGATCAAGGACGCGCTGAACCTTCTCGGCCTCGAGGTGGGGGATCCGATCCGGCCGAACACCCCCTGCACGGAAACCAACCGTGCAAAGCTGAAGGACATCCTGGCCGGCATGGGTGCGCTGAATGGATAAGGCCGGACTGGTACCGGGCGGAAAAGGTTTCCGCGGTCATCCTGGTCGTCTTCGGCCTCTTCGTGGCCTACTATTCGCGCCATTACCTGAAACTCGGAATCATGATCACCCCCGGCGCGGGATTTCTGCCGTATATCATCGGCATCGCGCTGGCCGTGCTGGGCGCGGCCTGGTACGTCAGGACCCTCCTCGCCCGCCCGGTTCCTTCGACGCCCGTGGAGGGCGGAGACGCCTTGGACGCGGCGCAGGGCATGACGCCGGTGCAGGGCCTCTTCCTTTCGAGGCTCCTTCCGGGAATCCTGCTGGTCGTCCTTTACGCCTGGCTGTTTGAAAGGGCCGGGTACATCCTTTCCACCGTCTTTTTCATGGTCGGCTGGCAGAAGACGGTGGAGAGTGAGGGGTGGGTGAAAACCGCGGTCGTCTCCGCGGTGAGCGCCGCGTTCATGTACCTGCTGTTCGCCCGCCTCCTCAGGGTCTTCCTGCCGTCCGGGACCTGGTGGGATTAAAGGGAGCGGCGGAATGAAAACCTTCGGAGGGCTGGTCAACGGTTTCTCCATCGCCCTGACCCCGATCAACCTGTTGTTCGCCTTCATCGGCGCGGTGGTCGGCACCGCCATAGGAGTCCTGCCCGGGCTGGGGCCCGCCGCGACGATCGCCCTGCTCCTGCCGGGCACG
>JAJZRM010000051.1 GCA_021802685.1 Deltaproteobacteria bacterium
AAGCCTAAGCCCCCTTGCCGCGCCGCGGGGAAGTGGCGTATCGTTACACTTTGTCATCGACGGCCCGTGCGCCGTGAACGGGGGGATGGATGCCCGCTGCGCAGGAGATCCGCGAAGCGATCCGCCAGGGATCGTGGATCCGGAAGATGTTCGAGGAGGGAACGCTCCTCAAGGCCGAGCGGGGCGCGGCGAACGTGTTCGACTTCACCCTCGGAAATCCGTACGGGGACCCGCCCGCACCCCTCGCGGCGGAGCTGGCCCGCCTCGCCGCGTCCCCGCCCCCGGGGCTGCACAAGTACATGCCCAACGCCGGTTTCCCGGAGGTCCGCGCCGCCGTCGCACAGGCCCTGTCGCGCGCGACGGGACTCCCCTTCGCCGGGGACCTCGTCGTGATGACCGTGGGGGCCGCCGGCGCGTTGACCGTGTCCCTGCGCGCGCTGCTTTCGCCGGGGGACGAGGTGATCGTCCTCGCCCCCTACTTCGTGGAGTACCTTTTTTACGTGCGCAACGCGGGCGGCGTGCCCGTTCCGGTCGACACGGACGAACGGTTCCGCCTCGACCTGCGCGCCGTCGAGGCGTCGCTCACGCCGAAGACCCGGGCGATCCTGCTCAACACCCCGAACAATCCGACCGGCGCCGTATATCCCGAAGAGGAGCTCGCGGGGCTCGACGGGGTGCTGGCCGCCGCGGAACGGCGGTTCGGGACCGCGATCTACGCGATCTCCGACGAGCCGTACCGCAAGATCGTCTTCGAGGGCGTCCCGTTCGCGCCGCCGGCCGCCTCGCTTCGGAACGCGCTCGTCGCATACTCGCACTCCAAGGACCTGAACCTCCCCGGCGAGCGGATCGGGTATCTCGCCGTCTCCCCGCGCGCCGCGGACGCCGCGGAAGTGGCCGAAGCGTGCGTCTTCTGCAACCGGGTCCTCGGGTTCGTGAACGCGCCGGCGATCCTGCAGCTCGCCGTGGCGAAGTTCCAGGACCTTCCCGCCGACGTCTCCGTGTACCAGGAGAACCGGGACGTCCTGCTCGGGGCGCTGGCGGGAGCCGGGATCGAATGCGTTCCTCCCGGCGGAGCGTTCTACCTCTTCCCGAAATCCCCCGTGCCCGACGAAATGGCCTTCGTGGCCGCGGCGCGGGAGGAAAACATCCTCGTGGTCCCGGGAAGCGGGTTCGGGCGCGGCGGCCATTTCCGCCTCGCCTTCTGCGTTTCCCCCGACACGGCCCGGCGGTCCGTTCCCGCCTGGGAGCGGCTCGGAGACCGGTTCCGGGGGACGGGAGGGAAACGGTGACCGTCACGTTCCGGCGGAACATCGCCCGCATGGAAGGGTACGTCCCCGGCGAGCAGCCCCAGGAGCCGGGATACGTCAAGCTGAACACGAACGAGAACCCGTACCCGCCGTCGCCGGAGGTGCGCAAGGCGATCCTCTCGGAAGCCGGCGAACGCCTGCGGCTCTACCCCGACCCCGGGGCGACCGCGTTGCGGCGGCAGGCCGCCCTCACGTACGGGTTCGACCTTTCGCGGATCATCGCCGGGAACGGCTCGGACGACCTGCTGGCGATGGTGGCGAAGGCGTTCATCGGCGAGAAGGACGCCATTGCGTGCGCCATGCCCACGTACACGCTGTACGACACGCTGGTCCGGATCCAGGGCGGGAAATTCATCGGCGTCCCGTACCCCGCGGACTACTCCCTGCCGAAGGCGCTCGCGGCGAGGAAGGCCCGCGTGACCGTGGTGGCCAGCCCGAACTCCCCGTCGGGCACCGCCGTCCCGCGCGGCGTTCTCGCCGCTCTCGCCGACGCCGTCCCCGGCATCCTGGTCATCGACGAGGCGTACGCCGACTTCGCCGACGACACCGCCCTTTCGCTGGCGCGGGAACGGGAAAACGTCGTCGTCCTGCGCACGTTCTCCAAGTCGTTCTCCCTGGCGGGGATGCGGATCGGGTTGGGGTTCGCCCACCCGGGGATCATCGAGGGGCTGAACAAGGTCAAGGATTCGTACAACATGAACCGCCTGTCGATCGCGGCGGGAACGGCGGCGCTCGCCGACATCGGGTGGATGGAAAAAAACGCCGCGAGGATCCGGAAGACCCGCCAAGCTCTTGCCGAGGCGCTGCCGTCCGTAGGATTCGCGCCGTTCCCGTCCCAGAGCAACTTCATCCTCGCGCGCCGCGCCCGCGGGGGATCGGCCCGGCCGGCCTACGAGGCGCTGAAGCGCCGGAAGATCCTTGTGCGGTACTTCGACACCCCGCGCCTCGCGGAGTGCCTTCGGATCACCGTCGGCACGGACCGGGAAACCGCCGCGCTCATCGATGCGATGAAGGGGATCCGGTAACCGTTTCCCCTTTCAGAGGGTAACCTCCCAGTTCCCCCCTCCCTCGCGGTTCCGCCACCGCACCTGCGTCCCTCCGGACCCAAGGCGGACGACCGCCTGGAAACAGTGCTCCACCCGGCTTCCCGACGGCCCGAACACGTACGCCTCGAATATGCGCGGCGCCGGAAGGCGGGCGAGGACGGAGGAACGCTCCGCGAGAAACGCCTCGCGGTCCTCCGCGAAGAACTCCTCGGCCGCCGACGCCGCCCCGGGCGGGAATCCCTTGGCCTCCATCGGGGACACGTTCACGGCACGCCACGCGGGGTCGCCCCACACCATCCGGGCGGACACGACCTCGCCTTCCTCGTCCCGCATCGTGATGCGGGCGCAGGTCACCTTGTCGGCGCGCAGCGTCCCGTTCCCGGCGAGGTGGTACAGGTAGTACGGCATCGGCCGGTTCTTGAGGACGGAGAGCGCTTCGGGGATCTCGATCACCGGCGCGGGACCGTTGCCGGCGTCGACCGCGGCCTTGCACAATGCGGGGGAAGGTTTCTTCCGCATCGCCCCGAAGCCGAACCGGAAGGTCCCGGCCGCCCGTTCCCCCTCGGCCAGCGGCAGGACCAGCCGGAAGTGCCCCCGGCCCTGCGCGGGAGGAAGGTTCCCCGCCCCCTCCTCGGGAAGGCGGTACAGGTCGGAAATCAGGTCGTCGGAAGGAACCTCGATCTCGTAAGGGGGGGAGTGCCATTCCGCGCCGCCGCGGGCGGCGGAGAACCGGTAGCGGACGGCGACGCACCCGCCCTCCGGGGGTTCGGGGAGTCGGACGTACGCGACCCGCCGGCCGGGAGCGGCGGGAGCCGCGACCTGCGTCGTCCTGTACGGCGGGCCCGCCCCTTCCCCTTTCGGGGTCACCACGGCATGCAGGAAAACGATCTCCGGACGTTCGGCGCCATCGCGATATTCGCGTCTCAACAGAAACATCCCGAACCTCCTTATGGTCGGCGGTTATTGCCTACTCGTATCCCAGGCGGGCGAGCTCCTCTTCATCCATCCCGAAGTAGTGGCCGATCTCGTGGAGCAGCGTGATCCGGATCTCGCGCGAGAGTTCCCCGGGATCCGGAAAATCCTCCTCCAGGGGGCCCCGGTAGACGGAAATCTTGTCGGGGAGGTTCCCGGAGTCCTGGAACGACCGCTCCGGGAGCGGAACGCCGTGGTAATAGCCGTACAACGTGTCACCGGAGGGAACGCCCAGATCGTCGAGCAGCCAATCGGGCGGCCACTCCTCCACGACCACCGCCACGTTCCCCAGCGCGTCCCGGAACATGGCGGGCAACTCCGAGAGCGCCTCCTGGAGCGCACGGTCGAAGCGGGATTTTCCCATGAAAGGATTCTACCGCAAACCGGACTCCGCGGCGCTACCGGCGACCGCTCCCCCTCATGGCCGAAAAAAAGACGGACCACTCCTCCAGGTTGGGAGAGATCTCCTTCTCGAGAAGGTCCGCCATGCCTTGCCAGTCCTCCGCCTCATGGGCTTTCAACAGCCGCCGGAGGATCTCGGTGGTGGATGCCGGGGGCTCCGGAAGCTCCCCGCCGTTTCCATCCTCCCGTTCCGGGAGGCGGAACGCTCCGCTCCGGACGCCGTTGAACACCGCCCCCGCCAGCTCGAAAAAGGTGCCGAGCGATTCCACGCAGGAAACATAGAGGGATTTCGCCGCGGAGAGATCACCCGCCCGCAGGGAGGAAAGCACCTTCCGGATATCATCGCGCAGCGCGGCGGACAGGTGGATCGCCCCGTCGAGGGCCTCGTCGATCAGCGCGGAGGGAGTGGTCGTGTGCACGTGGAGTTCGCCGATCTCCTCCACGGGGCGGTCGGCCATCTCCCGCTCCACGCGGGTGGAGATCTCCCTGCCGTCGACCTCGAGCCGATGGACGATGCGGCGATCGACGGCCGCGCGGCGCGCCGCTTCCTTGACGGCGGATCCGAAGGTCCGCGGCGCATCGACGTCCCATGCGACTTCCTGCCCGTCGATCCTCAAGCGCATGAAGGGAAGATACGCCAACCGCGCGCGGCGAGGCAACAGAATTCAGCGGGTGCGTTCCCGGAGCATGCGGACGGCGTCGGATACCATCTTTTCGGCGACCTGCCGTCCGTCGACGCGATAGGTCCCCTTCCGGAGCGCTTCCCGGATCTCCTCGATCCGCCGGAGCCGCGAAGCGGAAAGAATGGCCACCGCCCGGCCAGCCTCGTCGAAGAGCGCGCCCCAACTCCCTCGATCGGAACCTTTCACCCGTCCCTGTCCTCCGTCCCGCGCGGCGATGATACCGGCGGTACCTTTATCGACCGGCGGAGAGGGAAACTTTACCCGGAACGAAGGTTTGGGTACACTTTATCCGATGAGAAAAACCCTCCTGATCGCCGAGGACGACGAAGTCACTCTTTCCCTCCTTCGCAAGGTGTTCCAGCGCCCCGACCTGATCGTCCACGAGGCCCGCACCGGGGTGGAAGCCCTCCGGGTCATCGACCAGAACCCGGTCGACGTCGTCCTCACCGACCTCAAGATGCCGGGCCCGGACGGGCTCGCCGTGCTCGCCCACTCCCGCAAGACGCGTCCCGACGCCGAAGTGATCCTCATGACCGGGCACGCCACGGTGGAGTCGGCCGTCAACGCCATGAAGATGGGCGCCTTCCATTACATCACGAAACCGTTCAGCGTGGACGAGGTCGTCCACCTCGTCGACCGGGTCGTCGAGCTGACCAGTGTCCGCAAGGAGAACACGAGCCTCCGGTCCCTGGCGCGCGGCCGGGGCGGCCTGGAGAACATCATCGGTGTCAGCGATTCGATCAAGGAGGTCCTCTCGCTGGTGCGGAAGGTGGCGGACACGAACTCCACGGTCCTGATCACGGGGGAGAGCGGCACGGGGAAGGAGCTCGTCGCGCGGGCCGTGCACTACCTTTCCCCGAGGGCCGACCGGATGCTCGTCCCCATCAACTGCTCGGCGATCCCCGCGGAGCTGCTGGAAAGCGAACTGTTCGGCCACGTCAAGGGAGCGTTCACGGGGGCGCACGCCACCCGCGCCGGGAAGTTCGAGGCGGCCCACAACGGGACGATCTTCCTCGACGAGATCGGGGACATGAGCCACCACCTCCAGGCGAAGCTGCTTCGGGTCCTCCAGGAGAAGTCGGTCACGCCGGTGGGGGGCAACCATCCGGTCCCCGTGGACGTGCGGGTCATCGCCGCCACCAACAAGGACCTGGACGAGGAGGTTTCCGAGGGGAGATTCCGCTCCGACCTCTTCTTCCGCCTGAACGTGATCCCCATCCGCATCCCGCCCCTGCGGGAGCGGCGGGAGGACATTCCCGTCCTCGCGGCCCACTTCATCGAACGGTACGACCGGGAGAAGGGGCGCTCCCTCGACGGGATCCGGAAGGAGCCGCTCGAAATGCTTCGACGCTACCCTTGGCCCGGGAACGTCCGGGAGCTGGAGAACCTCATCGAGCGGATCGTGGTCCTCAAGGGGGACGGGTGGATCGAGACGTCGGACCTGCCGGAAAAGGTCCGCCGGGCGGAAGGGTTCCTCCGGACCGCCATCCCGATGCTGGGCGAAAGCGGGCTGGACATCCGCAGCGCGACGGCCGATTTCGAGAACGCCCTGATCCGCCAGGCGCTGCACCTGGCGGGCGGGAACAAGAACCGCGCGGCCGGCCTGCTGGGGCTCAAGCGGACGACCCTCGTGGAGATGATGAAGCGGCGGCATCTCGGCGGGATAGAGAGGCTCTGACCTTCATGTCCAAGGCCGAGGAACTCGCAACGCGGCTCCGGCAGGCCGAGGAGCGCCTCGAGCGGGCCCGCGGGATGGAGACGCTCGGGCGCCTGTCCGGCGGGATCGCCCACGAATTCAACAACCTCCTCACGGGAATCCTCGGGTACGCCTCCCTGCTCCGGACCCTCCTCCCGGAGGGCGGCGACGGGCACGAAGCGGCCGTCATGATCGAACGGTCCGCCCGGCGCGCGTCCGAGTTGACCCGGCGCCTTCTCGAGTATTCCCGCCGGGAATCCGCGAATCCGCGTCCGGTGGAAATCCACAAGCTCCTCGGGGAGGCGATCGGGATCCTGTCGCGATCCGTCGGAAAGGGCGTGGAGATCCGGACGGAATTGCGCGCGCCTTCGGACCTCGTGATGGGGGATCCGGAAGCGCTGCTCCAGGCCTTGCTGAACCTCGGGATCAACGCGGGGGAAGCGATGCCCGGCGGCGGGCTGCTGACGTTCGCCACCGGCGCCTTCGCCTCCGACGGAAGCGTCACGTTCGAAGACGTTCCGGTTCCCGAAGGAGCGTACGTTTCCGTTTCCGTCACCGACACGGGGTGCGGCATCCCCGAGTCCATCCGGGACCAGGTGTTCGCCGCGTTCTTCACGACGAAGGCCCCCGGTGAAGGGGCGGGCCTCGGCCTCCCATTGGTGCGCAGCTGCATCCGGGGACACGGGGGATTCCTCCACCTGGAAAGCCGGGAAGGCTCCGGAACGACCTTCCGGATCCTGCTCCCTGCCGCCCCCGCGTCCGGGGAGCCGGGCGGAACGCGATCGTCATGAGATTGACGCCTTCGCCGACTTCTTGACGGATTTTCCTTTCCCTTCCGTCTCCCCCTGAAACAATAAACCTTTAATTATCAAATACTTACAATTTTAAACGGCATGGCATGCCAATTGCTCGTCTATTGGGGCGCTTGCGGTGAGCAGCACCCAATCAACGAGGTAAATCGCCATGATGCAGGCAAATGCCGTACGATCCCTCGAACGGTCCCGCAAGCCCTCCCCCAGGAAATCCCGCGTCCCGAACCGCGATGCCGTCGTGCAGGAGTTCCTCCCCGGGATCCGGATCCAGGCGATGCGGATGAAATCGCGCCTGCCGTCCCACATCGAGGCGGACGACCTGGTCAGTTCCGGTGTCGTCGGACTCCTGGACGCCATGGAACGGTTCGATTCGTCCCGCGGGATCAAGTTCCGTACGTACGCCGATTTCCGGATCCGCGGCGCGATGCTCGACTACCTGCGGGAGATGGACTGGTTCCCCCGGTCGGTGCGCCAGCATTCTTCCCGGCTCCAGTACACGTACAACCGGCTCGAGAACATCTTGGGCAGGCCTCCGGAGGAGGAGGAAGTGGCCGCGGAGCTGGGGATCACCCGGGAAGAGCTCCGGAAACAGCTGGCGATGTTCACGGGGGTGACGGTCTTCTCGCTCGAGGCCATCCAGGACGAGGACGAGGAAAGCGGCGCGGGGATGCGCCACCTGCTGGCCGAGGCGGCGAAGGAGGAAAGCCGCGAGGAGGAGCTGACCCGGGAGCTCAAGGATCTGCTGGGGAAGGCGATCGACATGCTTCCCGAGCGCGAGCAACAGCTGATCGCGTTCTACTACTACGAGGACCTGACCTTACGGGAGATCAGCCGGATCTTCAACCTGGGCGAGCCCCGGATATGCCAGCTGCACGCGCAGGCGGTGCTGCGCCTGAAAGGGAAGATGAACCGCCATTTCAAATAGCCGTCTCGTGATAACATGGCCGGATGCAGGTTTCCAAGAGAACGGCGCTCCACGGACTGAACATCGCGATCGCCGCCTTCACCGCCATCTCCGCCTACGGCCTGATCGGATACTTCCAGGACGGCGCGGGCGCCGCCACGACGGCGACTCTCCAGGCCACCTTCCTCTTCGCCGCCGGCATCGCCGCCTCCGTCGGGGGGATCTGCTGGTTCGGGGCGCAACTCGACCGCCGCAAGTCGGAGGAAAGAAGGGACGAGGAGCGGCGCAAGGCCGAGGAATCCGCCCGAAAAGTGCGCAGGAAGCCCGTCCGATCGTAATGGCCTGGCGGACGCAGCGGCCCGCGGGGACTCACCTCCCCGGAGCCGGTTTCCCCTCGAGCACCTCCCTGACCAGATCCACCGGAGATCCGGCCGGCACGAACGGGGGAACCTTCTCTTCGGGGGAGAGCAGTTCTTCCCCAAGCGTTCCCTCCGCGCGGCGCAACTCCGCGCCCGCGACGAGGTAGTCGCGCCGGGCGCGCGCCAGGTTCCCCTGCGCCTGGGTCAGGTTCAACTGCGCGTCTTCCACGTCGAGGCGCGTCTTCACCCCGAACTCGAACCCTTTCTCCGCCATCGCCACGAGCCGCTCGGCCTGGCCGACCGTGCCGGTCAGCGCGAGAACGGTCTCCCCCGCTTCCCGCACGGCGTTCACCGCGTCGCGCACCTGGAGGGCGATGGAATCGAGCAGGCGCGCCTCCTCGATCCGGAGGGCGGCCGCGTCGCTCCGCGCCTGGGCGACCTGGCCGCGCGTCCGGTATCCGTCGAAAAGAGGCCAGGAGGCGAACGCTCCGGCCGACCAGGATCTTCCGTCGATGCCGAACACCCCGTAATCGAGGTCCTGGTACCCGAGGGCGCCCTGGAAGTTCAGCTTCGGCTTGTTTCCCGCCTTGGCGATGGTCAGCAGCTCCCCGGCGATCGCGGTTCTGTGCCGCAGGTCGGCGAGCTCGGGGCGGTTCCCGATCGCGGCCGCCAGGGTTTTCCCGTAATCGGGGTACTCCCCGACGGCCGCGGACAGGTCCCCTTTCGCGTCCACCTCCCGTTCCCCCCGCCCGAGGAGGAAGCGCAACCGCTCCCGGGAGAGGCGGACCAGGTTCCCGGTCCGCAGCACCTCAGGCATCGCGTTCTGCAGCGCCACTTCCGACACGAGCACGTCGTAGTCGGTGGCGGTCCCCGCGGAATGTTTCTTCCGTGCCTCGTCGAGGTGCCTCGCCTTCTGGTCGCGGTTCCGTTCCGCGATGCGGGCGAGTTCCCCGGCCAGGAGGACGTCGTGGAACGCCGCGTACACCTCCCGGAGGGCGTCCTGCCGGGCGGTTCGAAGCCGGTCGTCCGCGGACAGGAGAGCGACCTTCGCCGCCCGGATCCCCGCCGACACCACGCCCGAGGAATAGAGGGGCTGGGTGACCGCCAGCTGCGCGGCGTACCGGTTGCTGCCGGGCGGAACGCCGTACGCCGCCAGCGACGCGTCGTACGCCCGCTGCGCGGCCGCCGTCCCGAGGAATTGCGGAAGGGCCGCCGCGCGCTCCTCGACGTATTTCCCCGTGAGGCGGGTCCGCTGCTCGACCGCCAGGCGGATGTCCCGGTTGCTATCGAGGGCCGCGCGGAGCGCCTCGTCGAGCGTGAGGACCTCCGTTCCGGAAGCCTCATCCGCCGCAGCGGACGGCGGGAAGGCGACCGCCCCCGCGCACAGGGCGACGAGGAGGACCGTCGCCGGGACACGCGGCTTCCCCTCCCATTTCCTCCGGATCCATAACCCGAAATCGTCCAGCACCGTGTAGACCACGGGAACCACGAGCAGGGTGAGCAGCGTGGAGGTGATCAGCCCCCCGATGACGGCGCGCGCCATCGGCGCCCGCATCTCCGCCCCCGCCCCGAGCGCCAGGGCCAGCGGCAGCATCCCGAAGATCATCGCCAGGGTGGTCATCATGATGGGCCGAAGCCGCGTCCGGCCCGCGGCGATCACCGCCTCCGTGCGCTCCATTCCCCGGCGCTGGAGGACCTTGGCGTAATCGACGAGGAGGATGGCGTTCTTGGTGACCAGCCCCATCAGCAGGATCAGCCCGATGAGGGACATGATGTTGATCGTGTCCCCGGTGAGGAGCAGCATCCCCGCCATCCCGACGACCGACAGGGGCAGGGAAAGCATGATGGCCAACGGGTCGATGAACGACTCGAACTGCGCCGCGAGGATCAGGTAAACGAAGATCACGGCCAGCAGCAGCGCTTCTCCCATGTACCCGAACGACTCCAGCATGTCCTCTCCCTCGCCGGAAAACACCACGCGGTACCCCGGCGCCATGTCCATGCGGGAAGACGCCTCCCGCACCTTCGCCATCGCCTCGCCCAGCGGCAACCCGTCGAGGTTCGCGGAGATGACCACCTGGCGGGTCAAGTCCTGCCGGTTGATCTCGGACGGGGTGGCGCTCAAGGAGTACCGGAGCACCTCGGAAAGCGGCACCAGGCCGATCCCCCCGGGCCCCCGCGGCGCGGCCACGCGCAGCAGGCCGACCTGGGACGGCTCCCGCCGCAGCGGTTCGGGAAGGCGGACGCGCACGTTCACCGAGTCGCCGTCCGCGTCTTCGTAGGTCGTGGCCACCTGTCCCCCAACCAGGATGCCCACCGCGCGGGAAACCGTCCCCGTGTTCACCCCCAGGTCCGTCGCCCTTTCCCTGTCGACGACAAGGCGGTATTCGGGGATGTCGTGCTCGAGCGTCACCTCCAGGTCGACGATGCCCGGGATCCGGTACATCTCCCCCTTCAGCTGCGCGGCGTACCGCTTGAGAAGGGAGATGTCCTCGCCGCGGATGTTCACCAGGAGGGGCTTGTCCCCGCTCATCCGCCCGACTTCCACGATGGACGGGACGATCCCGGGGATCTCCTGCAGCCGTTCCCGCACGTGCCGCTGGATTTCGCTCTGGTCCCGCCTCCGTTCCTTCTTCTCCTTGAGCTTCACGTACACCATCCCGTCCCGGACCGTGCCGGAATCCCCCGCTCCGATGGTCGCGAAGGTGTGTTCCACTTCCGGCATCTTCCGGAAACCGTCGAGCACCATGTCGAGACGTCCGCGCGTTTCCCCGATCGAGGCGCTGGGCGCCGTCCGGAAGTTCACCTGGAACTCCGCGCGGTCGTACTCGCTGAAGAACTCGCTCTTGAGGACGCCGAAAGCGCCGATGCCCCCGAAGAAGGCCAGCACGGCCAGGACGAGGATCGTCTTGCGGTGGCCGAGGGCCCAGGCGATCACCCCGCGGTACCCGTCGGCCGTCCGGTTGAACCGGTCGTTGAACCGGTCCAGGATCCGCGCGATCCGGTGCCGCTTCCCCGTCCGGTCGATGTCGGGGTCGTGCCAGCGGGACGACAGCATCGGGTCGAGGGTGAACGAAACGAAGAGGGAGACCAGCACCGCGAAGGCCACGG
>JAJZRM010000052.1 GCA_021802685.1 Deltaproteobacteria bacterium
GCCGCCTTCTTCCGCAGGGCGGTGAACTGGGCGATCGCCCGTTTTTCCAGCGTCATCCCGATGGACAGGGCAGCCACCTCCCCTTCCGCCTGCCGGCCGGCCTTCACCAGGTCCTCCGTGAAAAGGGGGCCGCGGAACTTCCCGATCCCTTTCCTCGATGCCGCGCCGCGCACGAGGCGGAAAGGCTTTCCCCGGGCCATGTTTCCGATCTGCCGGAGGATCGCCTCGCGGTGCCGCTCCTCCTCCTCCATCAGGAACCGGAACATCTGCCGGACGCCGTCCTGGCGGGAATTCGCCGCCGCCATGCGGTAGAACTGCGTCCCGTCGATTTCGTTGCGCAGCGCCTGCCTCAACCCCTTCACGATGGCGGCGTCCACGCTCCCGGCAGCGCCCTTTTTCATGTCCGGAGCACCTCCTCCTGCATTATGATGATTTCATTATGCAGGATATCATCCGCGACTTGCTCATCAAGATCGGCGAGGACCCGGAACGCGAAGGCCTGAAGAAGACCCCGGAGCGGTTCGAGAACGCGATCCGGTTCCTCACGAAGGGGTACGCCGAAGACCCGCGGGAAGTGCTGCGCGGCGCCGTATTCCACGAACAGTACGACGAGATGGTCACCGTCAAGGACATCGAGGTTTTTTCCCTGTGCGAGCACCACATCCTGCCGTTTTTCGGGAAGTGCCACGTGGGGTACCTGCCGCGGAACAACATCGTCGGCCTTTCCAAGATCGCCCGGGTGGTGGAATTGTACGCGAGGCGCCTCCAGGTCCAGGAGCGGCTGACCCAGGAGATCGCCACCGCGCTGATGGACATCCTGCAACCGCACGGGGTGGCGGTGGTGATCGAGGCCTTTCACTTGTGCATGATGATGCGCGGCGTGGAGAAGTCGAACTGCAAGGCGGTCACTTCGGCCATGCTCGGCGTGTTCCGGACGCGCACGATGACCCGCATGGAGTTCATGGAGCTGATCAAGCCGAACCTCAACATCGTGAGATGAACCCGGCGCACGGCCGGGATCAGCACCTGGGGCCTCAGCCGCCCCCCGGACCGCCGCCGAGCAGAGCGAACACCACGACCACGCAGGCGATCATGATCAACGGCAGCCATTCACCGAACATGCGGATCTCCGGGCGGGGGAAATCCTTCCGCGCGTCCCCCATGGGTTCGAGATTCCCGGCGACCGCCGGGCGTCTTCATCACCCTCAACCGAACGGCGAGCGGCGCGGGCCGCCGCCGCACGAGGAACCGCCGGAAGGGGAACCCGCCCCGGCGCTGTTGAACAGCGAGATCCCCATCTTCTTCGCGCGGCTTCCGCATGCGGGGCACGGCTGCTCTTCCTTCACTTCCGACATCCGCTGGTACGACTCGAACCGCTGCCCGCACATCTCGCATTGGTACTCGTAGAGCGGCATTCCGGTCTCTCCCTGTCTAAGTGGTTCAATTCATAATTACGGTAACGCACCGAGAGCGTCGATGCGCCGCATCCGGCAAGGCGCGCGACTGAGGCGTACTGTGGAGTACGCCGCAAGGAGCGCAACGCAGCCGGGGAGGATGCAGCGGCGCTCGAATGCTACCGTAATTATGAATTGAACCACTAAGGGCGTTCGGGGACGCCCAGTTTTTTCAGGAACTTTTCCATAAGGCACCAGTCGGTCCACCCGGACTGGAACAGGTTCAGTCCCACGAACGCGGTGAAAAGGAGAAACCACGGCGACACGTACCAACCCAGGCCGAGGCTTGCCATCACGAAGGTTCCCGCGATCACCCGGATCCATCGCTCGGTGTGCATCGTCATCTTACTCCCCCTGAAAACCCCCTGTTGGATGTTGCGGAGGGCATTCCGTTGCGAGGAATGATCTGCACATTGGATGCCAACCCTCCGAACCTGGGAAGGTCCCCGTAACGAAAAGAACGGCATCGAAAATCTTGTCTGGATTCACAGGAGAACGAATTCTCGCGGCGCAACAACCCACATTTCGTTTCAATCAATACAACAAGGTATTGCATGAAGAATCATGAAATTCCGAATCGCTTCATCTTCCGCCACAGGGTGGAGCGGTCCATTCCGAGCGCGGCCGCCGCGGCTCCCCGGTTCCATCGATGTTCCTCGAGCGTCCGCAACAGCTGTTCCCGCTCCCCGGAAAGCGCCTCTCCGGACGGCCGTTTTTCCGCCCGCGCCGGTTCCGGGGCCGGGATGCCGGCGCCCGCCGCCTCCCCCGACGGCTCCCGAACCTCGTCCGGCAGATCGGCCGCGGCAAGAACGGACCCCCGCGCGCACACCACGCCGCGCTCCAGCACGTTTTCCAGCTCCCGGATGTTGCCGGGCCACGAATGCTCCATCATGCACCGCATCGCTTCCGGCGAGACGGCACGCACGCGGTCCAGCCCCCGGCGGCGGAGGTTCGAAAGGATGTTGTCCACCAGCAGGGGGATGTCCTCCCTGCGCTCCCGCAACGGCGGAACGACGAGCGGGATGACGTTGAGGCGGTAGAACAGGTCCTCCCGGAACCGTCCCGCGCGCATCTCCTCCTTGAGATCCCGGTTCGTGGCGGCGATCACGCGGACGTCCACCGGCTGCGTGCGGCTGCTCCCGACGCGTTCCATCTCCCGGTCCTGGAGCACGTGGAGAAGCTTGACCTGGAGGGCCGGGGAAATCTCGCCGATCTCGTCGAGGAAGATCGTCCCGCCCTCGGCCGCCTCGAAGCGCCCCACCTTGTCCGCGACCGCGCCGGAGAAGGCCCCCTTGACGTGGCCGAACATCTCGGACTCGAGCAGCGTCTCCGTGAGGGCCGCGCAGTTGACCTTCACGAACGGCTTCTCCCGGCGCGGGGAGAGATCGTGGATCGCCCGGGCGAACAGCCCTTTCCCGGTCCCGCTCTCGCCGGTGATCAGCACGGTGGAATCGGTCTCCTTCACCACCTCGATGAGGTCGAAGATCCGCCGCAGGCGCGGGGTTTTCCCGATGATGTCGTTGTAGAGGAACTTCCCTTTCCGTTCCTCGGCGATCCGCTCGATCTCCTCGAAACTCCGGAACGTGATGACGAACCCGTGCACCTCCCCCGTTTCGCTCTCGAAAAAGGCCCAGCTGGCCGACACGGGGACGATCCGCCCGTCGGCGCGAACCAAGGTTCCCTCGACGTCGACCCGCGGTTTTCCGCCGTCGCCGAGCTCGCCCATCGGACAATCGTGCTGGGAGGGGCCGAAGGAGGCGCGCAGGATCCTCCGGCAATCCTTCCCCACGGCTTCCGTTTCCGGAATTCCGACCAGCCGGGAGGCCGCCCGGTTGAAATGGGAGATGCGGTGGCTCCGGTCGACGGTGATCACCGCTTCTTCCAGGCTGTTCAGGATGGCCGCCAGCTTCCGTTCGCCGGAGAGCACGTCGCCGGACGGCGGGGAGTGCAACATCTCGTCGCTCATAGAGGAAGTATACCACCGTTCCCTCGGGCCCCTTGACACCCGGGAAACCGATGTTTAACATGAACGTTGAGGTAAAGTATGAAACTGAACCGCGAAGCGCAGCAGCAGATCGGAGAGCTCGCCCGCTCCCTTGGGGTGACGACCCGCACGCTGCGCCTCTACGAACAGCTGGGGCTGATCGACCCCCCGCAGCGGACGGAGGGAGGGATCCGGTTCTACACCAGGGAGGACATCCGCCGGATCAAGTTCGTCCTGAAGGTGAAGGAGCTCGGGCTCTCGCTGAAGCAGATGCAGGAGCTGGCGGAGATCTATCACCAGACGAAGATGCCGGACCGCATCATGCCGCGCCTGATCGAGATCCTCGACGGCCACACGGAGGCCATCCACCGGAAGATCCGGAAGTTGTCTTCCCTCGCCCGCGACATCTCGGAATACCGCAGGCGGATCGTGGAATATTACGGCATCCCCCGGTAAGACCGCCCCGGCCTGTTCCCGGCATTCGTCCTGCCTTTAGCCCTGTCCGAGCATCCCCTTGGCCAGCCCCGCATCCGCCGGCTTCTCTCCGAACCAGATCAACAGCACGGCGCGCGCCAGGGACGGATTTCGAAGCGTCCCCAAGGCCTTCCCGTTGTGCGTCGCCGACACCGAGCCGTCGGAGCCGAGAGCGATGTCCACCGTGTCGCCCGCCACGAAATCGGACGTGAACCAGGAAAGGAACGCTTTCGCGTCGGCGCTCCGGGCCGCGTCGGGAGAATTGTTCGAAAGACCTTCGGCGAAGGCCTCGACGATCTTCTCCTTTTCCACCTTCTTGTGGATGAAACTCATGCGGATCCGCTTTTCGCCGGGATCCTTGAGCAGCTCGTCCCGGGAGGCCACCTTCCGCTCCAAGTAGAGCGCCCCGACATACACCTTGAAGAACAGTTTCCTGCGCAGCCCCGTTCCGTTGAGTGTGAGCGTCTTCTCTCCGGCCGTCACCGTCGGGGCGATGTTCGCGCCGGCGACTTCCAGCGCGTACGCTTGCGACGAGATCAGCAGGAACGACAGCGCGACGACGAGCTTCCCCATCCTCCACCCCCCGGATTCGGTATGTCCCCTGAAACCTACCCGATCGGGTAGCGCTCCTTCTCGAGCGTCGCGGCGGCGAGCTTGCGCTTCGCGTCCAGCAACCCCGCGGCCTCGTACCTTCCCGCGCGCCGGATCCCGGAGAGGAGCATCTTCAGGGTGTCCCCCTCGCCGATATAGAAGGCCGCCCGCCGCGCGGCGGTCCCGCACGACTCGGAGGCCCGGAAAGCGAACACCCGGGCCGCCGCTTCCGCCAGGGATGCCCGCGAGGCGTTTCCGGACGCGGCGATCTTCTCCGCGCGCAGCAGGGTGCTTTCGAGGGCGAACACGCCGATGGCCAGGTCGGCCAGGGCGATCAACGTCTCCTGCTCGTCCTTGATTTTCGCCAGGAAGCGCTGCACCGCCGCGCCCGCAAGGACCAGGAAGGCGTCCTTCAGGTTGCGCAGCAGCGCCTTCTCGGCGCCGAAAGGAACCCCGGGAGGTTCCGCGGGAGGGGCGGAGAGGCGGCCCACCGCCTTCATCACTTCCTCCTGCAGGGGGAGTTCGCCTTTCATCGCCCGCCGCAAGAGGGTGCCGGGGATCAGCATCCGGTTGATCTCGTTGGTCCCCTCGAAGATCCGGTTGATCCGTTCGTCGCGGTAGAACCGCTCCGCCGGGTACTCCTGCGTGTAGCCGTACCCGCCGAAAATCTGCACGACCTCGTCCACCACGAGGAACAGGGCGTCGCTGCAGAACACCTTGGCGACGGCGCATTCGATGGAGTACTCCTCGATCCCGCGCTGGTACGCGCCGTAATAGTCGGGGATCCCCTTCGGCACGGTCGCCAGGCGGTCGTCGACCATCCCGCCCACCCGGTACACCACCGACTCGGAGGCGAACGTGGCCGCCACCATGTCCGCGATCTTCTCCCGGATGGCGCCGAAGGTCCCGATGGTCACGCCGAACTGCTTCCGGAGGTTCGCGTATCCGACCCCTTCCCCGATGGCGTACTTCGCCCCTCCCATGACGCAGGCGCCCAGCTTGAGCCGTCCCACGTTCAGCACGTTGAAGGCGATCTTGTGCCCTTTCCCGATCTCTCCCAGGACGTTTTCCACGGGGACGAGCGCGTCCTCGAGGATCACCTGGGTCGTCGAGGAGCCCCGGATCCCCAGCTTCTTTTCCTCCGGCCCCGGCGTGACGCCGGGGAACGTCCGTTCGACGAGGAAGGCGGTGAAGTGCTCGCGGTCGATCTTCGCGAAGATCGTGAAGAGGTCGGCGAAACTGCCGTTGGTGATGAACTGCTTCGTGCCGTTCAGGACGTAATGCTTCCCGTCCGGAGAGAGCGTGGCGAGCGTGCGGGCGCTCAGGGCGTCGCTGCCGGAGTCGGGCTCGGTGAGGCAGTAGGCGGCGAGCCACTCCCCGGTGATGATCTTCCCGAGGTACTTCTCCTTCTGCCGTTTCGTCCCGTAATAGATCAACGGCAGCGTGCCGATCCCGGAGTGCGCGGCGTACGCCGTGGAGAAGCCGCCGTAGAGGGACGCTCTCTCCGCCGCCACCAGGCTCGTCGTCTTGGACAGCTCCAGGCCGCCGTACTCCTCCGGAGCGTCGATCATGAGGAGCCCCAGTTCCCCGAACCGGCGCAGCAGCGAAACCAACAGTTCGAAGTCGTGGTTCTCCAGCCTCTCGACGTGGGGGAGGACCTCGTTCCGGACGAACTGCTCCGTCGTGTCGCCGAGCTGGATCTGCTCTTCGGTGAAATCTTCCGGGGTGAACACGCTCCCCGCGGGAACGTCCCTGATCAGGTATTCGCCGCCCTGAAGGAGATTTTCGGAGATCATTATTCCACCTCGCCCTCGGGATTCCCCGGTTTCCTTGGGGTCCTCTGCATCATCATACTTCCACTTAACGTTCATGTAAAGTACGAAGAGCAAAAAAAACGAGGGCGGCGACGCCGCCCCCGATCCGTAACCCGCCTGGAACCGCTCTCCTGAAGGAGAGCGGCCCACCCCCCGGAGAATTACCTGCGGAACTTCCTGCGCCCCCAGAGGGCGAGTCCCACCACACCCGACCCGAGGAGCACCAACGCCCCGGAGGAAGCCGGGGGTGCATTGCCGAACGCCGCCAGACCCACCCCGCTGAACATGCCGATAAATGCCACCAACAATATGATTATGCCCGTTTTCATTTGAATTCTTTGGATCCCCCTTCTGTCTCCTGCCGCCACCGCACATATATTTTGCACCTTTGATGCCAAACGGCCATTTAAGGTTTCTTGCTGGAATCATTGATGATTAATTTTCGCCCTCGCCCCCCGAAAATCCTCCATCGTGTTTATGGGAAAAGGTTTTCCCATAAACAGAAATCATCCGCCCCTTCAGATCTTGCGCAGCGCTTGGTCGAGATCCTCCAGGATGTCGTCCGCATGCTCGAGTCCGACGGAGAGGCGGACGAAATCGTCCGTGACACCCGTTGCGAGACGCTCCTCCGGCGTCAGTTGCTGGTGGGTGGTGGAAGCCGGATGGATGACGAGACTCTTCGCATCCCCGATGTTCGCCAGGTGGGAGAAAAGCGACAGGGAGTTGATGAACTTCTTTCCGGCCTCGATCCCTCCCTTGATGCCGAATCCCAGGATCGCGCCGTACAGTCCGCGGTGGTGGTATTTCTTCGCCAGGGCGTGCGCCGGATGGCTCGGAAGACCCGGGTAGCTCACCCATTCGACACTGGGGTGCTTCCCGAGGAACCGCGCCACGGCCAGCGCGTTCGTGCTGTGCCGCTCCATCCGCAGGTGAAGCGTCTCCAGTCCCTGCAGAAACTGGAACGCGTTGAACGGAGATAGGGCCGGCCCCAGGTCCCGCAGGAGCGTGACCCGAAGACGGATGATGAACGCCACGTTTCCCAGCCCCGGGAAGTTTCCGAAGACCTCCCAGAAATTCAGCCCGTGGTACGAAGGGTCGGGCGAGGTGTACTCGGGGAAGTTCCCGTTCCCCCAGTCGAACTTCCCGGAGTCCACGACGACGCCGCCGATGGAGGTTCCATGCCCTCCGATGAACTTGGTGGCCGAGTGGATGACGATGTCCGCTCCGTGATCGAAGGGCCGGAGCAGGAAAGGGGTCGGCATCGTGTTGTCCACCACGAGCGGGATCCCCGCGTCGTGGGCGATCTTCGCAACCGCCGCGAAATCGAGGGTGTCCAGCTTGGGGTTCCCCACGGTCTCGGCGAAGATCGCCTTCGTCTTCTTCGTGAGCGCCTTCCGGAAATTCGCGGGATCTCCCGGATCGACGAACTTCACCTCGATCCCCATCCTCGGGAAGGTGTTGGAGAAGAGATTGTACGTGCCCCCGTACAGGGAGGCCGAGGAGATGATCTCGTCCCCCGCGCGGGCGATGTTCAGGAGGGCGAGCGTCTCCGCCGCCTGGCCCGATGCGACCGCCACGGCCCCCGAGCCGCCCTCCAGGAGAGCCATCCGCTGCTCGAACACGTCGGTCGTGGGATTCATGATCCGGGTGTAGATGTTGCCGAACTCCTGCAGGGCGAACAGTCGCGCGGCATGGTCGGAATCCTTGAAAACATACGACGTGGTCTGGTAGATCGGCACCGCCCGGGCGCATGTCGCCGGGTCCGGTTTCTGACCTCCGTGGAGCGCGAGGGTTTCCGGTTTCAGGGTCGAGGACATGGGAAGGCTCCTTTCCGTTCCGGGAATATCCTAATGACGATATATTTTATAGGGTATACAGGTTATTGGGAAGGACGGATGGTGTCAACCAGTAGCCGGCCGATCCGGTTTCGCCCGAAGGGACCGGATGCCGTAAGCGAGCATGTCGGCAAGCTCCGAGAGGAGCAGGACATCTTCCGGGCTGAACGCGTCGGGCGCGGGCGAATAGATGTTCAAGGCGCCGAGCCGCCCGCCGAAGGGCAGGGACACGCTCGAGGCGTACCCCCGGCGGAGCGCCTCCGCGCGCCACGGTTCGAAGGACGGGTCCGTGTGGATGTCCCGGGCGACCACGGGAGCTCCCGTGCGGATGGCCGTTCCCGTCGGGCCCCTGCCGCGCGCGGTATCCTCCCAGGTCAAGGCCAGGGTTTCGAGGTTCCCTTCCTCCAATCCGAACTGGGCCACGGGGCGCACGGATTTCCCCGGGTCGTCCTCGGCGAATCCGGCCCATGCGAGTCGGTACCCTCCTTCCTCGACGACGATCCGGCACACATCGGAGAGCAGTTCCGATTCGTCCTTCGCCCGCAAGAGGGCGCGGCTGCATTTCCACAACATGCGCAGCGCCCGGTTCGCCATGCGGAGCGCCTCCTCCCCGCGCTTCCGCCCGGTGACGTCGCGCGTCACGCCGAAAACGCCGATGACTTTCCCTCCGCCGTCCCTCCACGGTCCCTTCGATGTGGAGAACACGCGGTTCCCTCCCCGGGACGTCACCGCCTCCTCGTACGTGCGTGTTGCGCCGGTGCGAACGATCTCCCGGTCCCATCTCGTCATGACGCTCGCGCAGTCGGGGGAAAACAGGTCCCGGTCGTATTTCCCGATGATCTCCTCGACCGGTTTGCCGACGAATTCCGCGCCCGCGGGGTTCACCATGAGGTACCGGCCGTCGAGGTCCTTAAGGTAAATCGCATCGGTCGAATCTGCGATGACGGCGTTCAGCAGGTTGTGGCTCCGCACCGCATCGGCGGTGCGCTCCGCCACCCTCGCCTCCATCTCCTCGAGGACCACCTGGAGGGTCTCCTCCGCCTCTTTCCTCCGCGTGAGGTCGGTCAGCAGGATCGCCGTCCCCTCGAACTTCCCCGAACCCTCCAGAATCCGGTGCATCTCCCCCTGGTAGTGGCGCATGCCCATGGGAGTATCGACCGCTTTCTCGAACCCCCGGGAAGGGACCTCGGCCGCCTGGAACCGGGCCAGCTCCTCCGCGAAGACGGCGAGCGGTTTCCCCCGCCGCTCCTCGGCGCAGCCTGTCCCCGTCACGAGGGTGTCCTCGCCGAGCATCGCCGCGGCTGCGCGGTTCATGTTCTCCACGCGGCCCTGCGCGTCGAGGAGGAACGCCGGGCCCGGCAGGCTCTCGAAGAACGCGAGGTACCGGCTCCTCCCCCTGGAGGCGCGCTCCCGCTCGAGGCAGAAGGCCACCTCGGCATGGTCGAAGAACCGCTCGACGGATCGGCGGCGCGTTTCCCGCTCTTCGGGGGGAAATCCCGCGCCGAGGACGAGGTCGACGAAACTGCGCCGGTAGAATTTCATCAGGAGGAGGGACAGCCGGGGATCAATGCCGCGGTCGCGGTGGCGCCTCGCTTCGAGGACGCCGAACGCGGAAACCGGGCCGGACGGAAAATCCTCGCCGGCGGGAAGTTCGGGGGAGCGGCCGGGGGCCGCCGAAAGGGAGAGGAGGGAAGCGGAAAGGTCGGAGATGGACGCGCGCCAGATATCCGCGAGCGCGGAGGCGTGCATCCCGTAACCGTCCTGGACGGCGTACTCGAGTACGCGCTCCGCCAGCCAGGATTCGCCGCCCGCTATGAGGTCGCGCACGCGCTCCAAGGGGATCCGCCTCCGCGGCCGTCGCCGGCCTCCGGCAGATGAAATCGCCCGTACCTACATTTTACCTCCTGCGGAAAAAATCGGGGGTGAATTGAATTCAACAACGGGGCGCAACGTGCCTTCGGCAGGTGCCCCCGGGGATCACGCGCGCTCGAACAGCCCCGCGGCGCCCATCCCGCCGCCGATGCACATCGACACCAACCCCAGGGCGGCGTTGCGCCGCTTCAATTCGTGAAGAAGCGTGGCGGTGAGCTTCGCGCCCGTGCATCCGAGGGGGTGCCCCAGCGCGATCGCGCCGCCGTTGACGTTCACCTTGTCGGGATCGAGGGACAGCTCGCGGATGACGGGGAGCGACTGGGCGGCGAACGCCTCGTTCAGCTCGACCAGGTCCAGCCGGGTCGTCTTGACGCGCAGCCGTTTCATCAGCTTCGGTATCGCCTCGATGGGCCCGATCCCCATCACCTCCGGCGCCACGCCCGCCACGGCGAAGCCCAGGAATCGCGCCAACGGCTCCACCCCCAGGCTCTTCAGGGCCTTCTCGGAAACCACGATCGACGCGGCGGCACCGTCGCTCATCTGGGAAGAGTTTCCCGCGGTCACCGTCCCCCGCGCGTCGAATGCGGGCGGAAGCTTAGCCAGCGCCTCGACCGTGGTGTCGGCCCGGGGCCCTTCGTCCGCGTCGAAGACGATCTCTTTCCGGACGGGCTTCCCGTCTTCGTCTTCCCGGAACACCACCGTGGAAACGGGGACGATCTCCTCACGGAATTTCCCGTCCCGGACCGCCTCCAGGGCCTTCCGGTGGCTGTGGTAGGCGAACTGGTCCTGGTCCTCCCGCGTCACTTGGTACCGGCGGGCCACTTCCTCGGCGGTCAGCCCCATCGGCAGAAAGACCTCCGGCCGGGTGTCGATGATCCCCGGGTGGAAGGACGGCTTGTTCCCCCCCATCGGGACCATCGTCATCGATTCCGTGCCGCCCGCGACGATCACGTCCGCGAACCCGGAGAGGATCCGTTCCGCCGCCATCGCGATCGACTGCAGCCCCGATGAGCAGAACCGGTTGATCGTCATCGCCGGGACGCTGTCGGGAAGCCCCGCCATCAGGGAACAGGTGCGGGCCACGTTCATCCCCTGTTCCCCCTCGGGCATCGCGCAGCCGAAGATCACGTCGTCGATCCGCGCCGGCTCGAGCCCGGGAACGCGGGAGAGGGCGCCGCGGATCGCCGCCGCGCCCAGGTCGTCGGGCCGGGTGTCCTTCAAGCTGCCGCGATACGCCCTGCCCACGGCCGTCCGCACCGAAGATATGA
>JAJZRM010000053.1 GCA_021802685.1 Deltaproteobacteria bacterium
CCGAGCGACGAGGAGATCGCGGAGCGGATGGACATTCCGCTCGAGAAGGTCCGCAAGGTCCTGAAGATCGCGAAGGAGCCCATCTCCCTCGAAACGCCGATCGGGGAGGAGGAGGACAGCCACCTGGGCGATTTCATCGAGGACAAGAACACGGCGTCCCCGGTGGATTCCGTGATCAATATCGACCTCGCGGAGCAGGTGGACAAGGTGCTGGGCAGCCTGACGCCCCGGGAAGAGCGGGTTCTTCGGATGCGCTTCGGAATCGGCGAGAAGTCGGACCACACCCTCGAGGAGGTGGGGCAGGACTTCGAGGTGACCCGGGAGCGGATCCGGCAGATCGAGGCGAAGGCGCTCCGGAAGCTGCGCCACCCGAGCCGCAGCAAACGCCTGCGGACGTTTCTCGAATAGCGTGGGAGCGGCCGGCCATTGACATGCCGGAGACGGTGGTAAGATAATGCTCGTTTCCATTCGGATTCCATGATTCGGGCCCATAGCTCAGTTGGTCAGAGCCACCGGCTCATAACCGGTCGGTCCCTGGTTCGAGGCCAGGTGGGCCCACCAATGAAGAAGTTCTTATGCATCAACGCATAACCGGGTCGACAAACACGGTCGAGGGAAATGCACCGGGCACCGGTGCATTTTTATTTGACGGGGCGGCGAGGCGGTGAGACGGGCTCCCGTCACCGTGAAGGACGTGTGGCGGGCGCTCGACGACCATTTTCCCTTCGCCCACCGGGCGGAATGGGACAACGTCGGGATCCTCCTGGGAGATCCCGGGTCCGCCGTCCGGGCGGTCGCGGTCGCCCTCGACGCCACCCCCGCGGTGCTCTCCTCCCTCCGGCGGCGCCCCGCCGACCTGCTGGTCACGCACCACCCCGTCGTGTTTTCCCCCTTGAAATCGGTCCGGCCGGACCATCCTCCCTCCGCCGCGGCATACGCGCTTCTGCGGTTGGGCGTGTCCGCGATTTCGGCGCACACCAACGCCGACGTCGCCCCCCGCGGCGTGTCGTACGCGATGGCGCGCCGCCTGGGGCTGCGCGGCATCCGGCCGCTGATCCCCGGGGAGCCGTCCTCCGACGCCTGCAAGATCGTCGTGTTCGTCCCGCCGGAGCGCGCGGACGACGTCCTGTCCGCCGCCGCGGAGGCCGGCGGGGGGCGCATCGGCGGGTACGACCGGTGCTCGTTCCGCTCCGCAGGCGCGGGGACGTTCCGCGGGTCGGAAGGGACCGACCCGTTCATCGGAGCCGCGGGCAGGGAAGAGCGCGTCGAGGAGGTCCGGCTGGAGACGGTGGCGGCGGGGAGCCTCGTTCCGAAGGTGCTGCGGGCGATCCGGGCGCGCCACCCGTACGAGGAACCCGCCATCGACGTCATCCCCCTGCGAGGCGGGGCGCTGGGGGGCGGGGTCGGGGCCGTGGGGGACCTGCCGGCCCCCGCAACCCTTACGGAAGCGCTCGATGCGGTGCGCCGGCGCCTGCGTCCCGCATGGATCAAGACGGCCGGGCCCCGCCGGAAAACGGTGCGGCGCGTGGCGCTCGTCGGGGGAAGCGGAGCGGAGTTCGCCGACGCCGCGCGCGATTCGGGCGCGGACCTGTTCATCACCGGCGACGTGAAGTACCACCAGGCGCTCGAGGCGGCGGCGGGTGCGATGCCCGTGGCGGACATCGGGCACGCCTCGGGGGAGCGGTGGATCCTGCCGGAGTTCCGGCGGGTTCTCCTTGCGCGGTTCCGCGGGATCGTCGCGGTCCGCGTCATCAACGAAGAAGAACCCCTGCGGGCGGTGCCGCGGGGGGATCACGGGGAGGGATGAGACCTTGATGGAGCAGGTGAAGTTCCTGATCGATCTGCAGGATGTCATGAGCCAGGCGAAACGGCTCGAGGAGGAGAAGCAGAGGATCCCGCTCGAGGTGTCGGACCTGAAGAGCCTGTTCGATGAGCGGGAGGCGTCGTTCCTCGCCGCGAACCAGGAGTTCGAAGCGTTGCGGCAGCTGCGCCGGGAGAAGGAACGGGAGATCGAGGAGGAGCGGGACAAGGTCGAGCGCGCGAAGGCGAAGCTCATGTCGATCAAGACCAACAAGGAATATTACGCGATGCTCAAGGAGATCGAGGGGACCCGGCGGTCCAACACCGCGCGGGAGGATGAACTCCTCTCCCTCCTGTCGAAGTACGAGGAGGCGGAAAAGCGGCTTTCCGAGCGGAAGGCCGAACTCGACGAGGTGACGGGAAGGTACCGGGAGCGGATGGTCGATGTGGAGGCCCGGATGGGCTCCTTCGACGAGAACATCGGGAAGATCCTCACCCGCAAGCGGCAGGTGGCGTCGAAACTGGAGGCGGGGCTCGTGCGCCGTTTCGAGATGATCTTCGAACGGCGGGACGGGCTGGCCATCATCGCCGCGAGGAACTCCTCCTGCACCGGGTGCCACATGAACATCTCTCCGCAGCTGTTCAACCTGCTGCAGCGGGAAGACCGGATCCACGCCTGCCCGAACTGCAGCCGGATCCTGTATTACGAACCCGCGGAAGAAAAGGCGGCCGGCGAGTGAGCCGGGGGACCGTCACGGTGCGCGTCGACGGGGCGAGCCGGGGGAATCCGGGCCCCGCGGGCATCGGCGCCGTCGTCGAGTTCGGGGACGGCCGGCGCCCGATCGAACTGTGCGCCTACATCGGGGAAACGACGAACAACGTGGCGGAGTACCGCGCCCTGCTCCTGGCGCTCGAGGAGGCGGGACGGCACGCCCCCTCCTGCGACCTCACGGTATATTCCGACTCCGAGCTGCTCGTGCGCCAGATCAACGGGGAGTACAAGGTCAAGGCGGCGCACCTCCGGCCGCTGCACCTCGAAGCCGTCCGCCGGTTGCGCGCATTTCCGGCGGCCCGTATACTTCATGTAGGGCGCGAGGAAAACCGGAGGGCGGATCTCCTGGCGAACCTCGCCATCGACCAGCATCGAAAAGACGTCCGAGGAGGCCAGGCGGCCGCCGGCCCCCATGGCGGGCGGGAGGAAAGTCCGGGCTCCGCAGGGCAGGGTGCCGGGTAACACCCGGTGGGGGCGACCCCGAGGACAGCGCCACAGAAAACACACCGCCTCCCGCTTCGGCGGGCGGTAAGGGTGAAATGGTGAGGTAAGAGCTCACCGCGCGGCGGGCGACCGCCGCGGCATGGCAAGCCCCACCCGGAGCAAGGCCGAATAGGAGGGCGATCCCGCGGCGGTTTCGCCGGCGGGGAGTAGGGCTGCCCGCCCGATGCCCTCGGGTCCAGGCCGCTAAAGGCTCGCGGTGACGCGCGCCGTAGAGAAATGGCCGCCCCGCGGCGCGAGCACCGCGCCGCGCACAGAACCCGGCTTACGGCCTCCTCGGACGCTTTTTCCCCGTTCGCCCACTTGGTAAACGACGTTTTGGATCCTTCCCACCCGCCGCGCAAAAAACCTTTGCATCCGCCGTGAAATGCCTTGACACCCCTTTTTCCCCCGGTAGAATAACCAACAAGTGGGTAATTGTGGGGAAAGGTGGGTAAAGATCGCCGTGATCTTCCGGGGGCGCTTCGAATATACCATCGATCCCAAGGGACGGGTGAACATCCCCGCCCCCTTCCGAGACCGTCTCCAGGAATCGGGCCAGGAGTCGTTTTTCATCACGAACTTCCCGGATTGCCTTTACGCGTTCGCGGCGGACGACTGGGCGCGGATCGAAGAGAAGCTTTCCCTCGTTTCGAGCACCGACCGCCAGAAGAACGCCTTCGTCCGGTTCTTCCTCGGCGGCGCGGTGGAGGCGATTCCCGACAAGCAGGGACGGATCCTGATCCCGCCCACGCTGCGCACCTACGCCGCGCTGGAAAAGGATGTCGTCATCCTGGGGATGCCCAACCGGTTCGAGATCTGGTCCCTGGCCCGCTGGCAGCAGGAGATGGGCCGGTTCGAGAAGGAAGTGCTTACGGACCCCGAGTTCGCCCGGGAGATCAGCGCCCTCGGGATCTGACCCTTGGCGGCCGGGCACATCCCCGTTCTTTTCCATGAGACGTTGCGATTGCTTGCTCCCGCCCCCGGAGAGGTCTTCCTCGACGGGACGACCGGCGCCGGCGGGCACGCCGCGGAGATCGCCGGAAGGATCGGGCCCGGCGGCCTGCTGGTCTGCGCGGACGCGGATCCGTCGATGCTGGAAGCCGCCGGGGAGCGGCTCGGTTCGTTCCCCTGGGTCCGCACGGTCCGGTCGGACTTTTCGGACTTCGCCGCGCTGCGCGAGGCGGCGGGCGGCAGGAGGTTCGACGGCATGCTTCTCGACCTCGGGATCTCTTCGCTTCAGATGGACGATCCGTCCCGGGGCTTCGCTTTCCGGGGAGAGGGGCCTCTCGACATGCGGCGCGACCCCGGCGGCGGCGGGACGACCGCGGCAGAGATCCTCCGCAATGCCCGGGAGAAGGAGCTGGCCGATCTTTTCTACGGTTTCGGGGAGGAGCGGTACTCCCGCCGGATCGCCCGGGCCGTGGTGGAACGGAGGAGAAGGGAACCGATCCGGACGACCACGGAGCTCGCGGAGCTGGTCGCGAAGGCGATTCCCCGGAAGGGGTGGCCCAGGGGCATCCATCCGGCCACGCGGGTGTTCCAGGCGCTGCGGATCGCGGTGAACCGGGAGCTGGAATCGCTCGCCGCCTTCCTGGAGGCGTTCCCCGAGCACCTTTCGCCGGGAGGCCGGGTGGCGGTGATCAGCTTCCACTCCCTCGAGGACCGCCTGGTGAAGACGGCGTTCCGGCGGCATGAACGGGGCGCGGAAGGAAAAGGGGGGACGCTCCGACTGCTGACCAGGAAACCGGTCGTGCCGGCGGAACGGGAATCGCGGGAAAACCCCAGGGCCCGCAGCGCCAAGCTTCGGGCGGCACGCAAGGAACTGCCGGAGGAGGAGTCGACATGACGAAGATTACCGTGGGCGACGGCGTCTACATCATCACGGAGATCCGGAGGGAAGCTCCGCCGGTGCCGGCGGTGCCCCGCCGGAAAGGGTTCGTCGTCCTGCTTCTCGCGCTGCTCGGGGTCGGCCTGTTCAACGTGTGGCTTTCGGGGGTGTACATACGGACGGGGTACCGGGTCTCTTCCGCCTTGGAGGAGAAGCGCACCCTGATGATGCAGAAGGACGTCCTACGGACGGAGATGCTCGCCCTGAAGAGCCCGTCGCGCATCGACGCCATCGCCCGCACCGAGCTGGGCATGGTGGATCCGCGGATGGAGGGGGTCATCCGGTGAGATGATCTCCCGCGCGCGAATCATCCTCGGCGCACTCCTGTTCTTCTACGTCCTCGTCGTCATCCGGGCCTTCCATATCCAGGTCCTCGGGGTGAAGGGGATCCGCGAGCGCAGCGCGAAGCAGTACGGAACCTCCATTCCCCTGGTCCCGAAGCGCGGCATGATTTACGACCGGACGGGAAGCGAGCTCGCGGTGAGCATCGCCACGAAGTCGATCTTCGTCCAGCCGGGCAAGCTCAAATCGCCCGGGAAGGCGGCCGCGCTCCTCGCCCCCCGGGTGTCCCGTTCCGCCTCGGAACTGAAAAAACGGTTCTCCGCGGAGAAGGGGTTCCTGTGGGTGCGCCGGCAGATGCCGTCCACAGCCGCGGACGAGGCGGTCCGGGATGTGAAGGAGGCGTTGGGCGCCACCGACGGCATCGGGACCGTCGAGGAGCCGAAGCGGTTCTATCCCAACCGGGAACTCGCCTCCTCCCTCCTGGGGTTCACCAACCTCGACTCCGAGGGGATCGAAGGGATCGAGCTCTCCCTGAACAAGTACCTGCGCGGCGAGCGCGCGTACCTCCTCTGCGAGCGCGACGCCCGCGGCCGCCTCATCATGCCCGCGAGCAACCCGGTGGAGGTCAACTCCAAGGGGCACTCGGTCACCCTGACGATCGACCGGAACATCCAGCACATCGCGGAAAGGGAGCTCCAGGCATCGGTGGAGAAGTTCGACGCCCGGGGAGGGATGGCGGTGGTGCTCTCGCCGAAGACCGGGGAGATCCTGGCGATGGCCACGGCCCCGTCGTTCAATCCGAACGCTCCCGCCGGAGCCCCCGCGTCGGCCCGGAAGAACCGCGTCCTGACGGACTCCTTCGAGCCCGGCTCCACCTTCAAGGTGTTCACCCTGGCCTCGGCCCTCGAAACCGGCGCGGTCGACCTGAACGAAAAATTCTTCTGCGAGAACGGGGCATACCCCTACGCGGGGAAAGTGATCCACGACACGCACCGGTACGGGTGGCTCACGCCGCCGGACATCCTCAAATACTCGAGCAACATCGGCATCACGAAGGTCAACGAAAAGATGGACGGAGGCCGCTTCCACGACATGATCCGCGCCTTCGGGTTCGGTTCCCGCACCGGCATCGAGCTGAAGGGGGAAGTCCCGGGCTTGAGCCCCTCCCGGTCCGCCTTCGACAGCCGCATCCGCCGCGCCACGGTTTCCTTCGGACAGGGAATCTCCGTGACCCCGCTGCAGCTGGCCGTGGGGATGTCCGCCGTCGTCAACGGTGGAAAGATGATGAAGCCGTACGTGGTGCGGGAGATCCGGGACCCGGAGGGGAACACCGTGTTCCGAGGGGAACCCCGGGAACTGCGCCGGGTCCTCTCCCCGAAGACCTCCGCGCAGATGCGGGAGATCCTGGGGAACGTGGTCCAGGAGGACGGCACGGGGACCCAGGCGCGGATCAAGGGGTTCCTCGTCGGGGGGAAAACCGGGACGGCGCAGAAGGTGGAACCGGGAACGGGGAGGTATTCCCCCGACAAGCGGACCGCCTCCTTCGTCGGCTTCCTCCCCCTGCGGGACCCGGAGCTGCTCATCCTGGTGGTGATCGACGAACCGCGGGGCCAGGTCTACGGAGGCGTGGTCGCCGCGCCGGCGTTCAACCAGATCGCGGTAAAGACGGCGTACTACCTCGGCATCCAGCCGACGGAGGCCATCGCCGCCGCGGCGCCCTCGCCTCCCGACCGGCCGGGCCCCGGCAGGGTCCTCGTGACCCCGGTGTCCACAGCGGCGCCTTCGAACTCGATGATCATGCCGGATCTCATCGGGCTTTCCATGGGGCGCGTCGTCGACTTGATGAACCGGTATTCGATCAAGCTGTCCATCTCGGGGAGCGGCGTCGCTCGGGAGCAGACGCCCGCTCCCGGCGCCGTCCTGGTTCCCGGGGCGGAATGCTCCGTGAAATTCGCGGCGGAAGCGGCGCCGGCGAGGTTCTCCGCGAACAAGGGGAAGCGTTGAGACTGGCGGACCTTCTCCCGGCGGAGAGCGCCGGCGCGCGCGGCGCGCCGGGGGGGATCGAGATCGGAGGGATCCGGGTGGACTCGCGCGCCGTCCGCCAGGGCGACCTGTTCGTGGCGCTGCCCGGGGCCAAGGCCGACGGCCATGATTTCCTCGAAGCCGCCGCGCGCGCCGGGGCGGCGGCGGCGTTGGTGGAGCGGGACATCCCCGCGCCTCCCTTGCCGGTCCTCCGCGTGCCCTCGACGCGGGAAGCGCTGCGGAAGGCCGCCGTCGCCTTCCACGGCGACCCTTCCGCGAAGCTGCGGGTGACGGGAATCACCGGAACCAACGGGAAGACGACGGTCACGTACCTGCTGGAGGGGATCCTCCGGGCCGCCGGCAGGACCCCCGCCGTCATCGGGACGATCGACTACCGGGTGGGCGGAAAGGTCCTCCGGAAGGGGCTGACCACGCCGTTCCCCCACGATCTGCAGGCGTTGATGGCGGAGTCGTTGGCGGATGGGGCCTCCGACCTCGTGATGGAGGTGTCTTCCCACAGCGCCGCGCAGGGGCGGATCGACGGGGTCCGCTTCGATCTGGGGATCTTCACCAACCTCACGCGGGACCACCTCGACTTCCACGGCGACATGGAATCGTACTTCTCCGCCAAGGCGCGGTTCTTCCGGGAGTACCTGCCCTCGGGCGGGAAGCGCGCCGGCATGGCGGTGAACGGGGACGATCCCTTCGGGGAGCGGCTCGCGCAGGAATTCCCATCCGCGCTGACCTTCGGATTTTCCCGGTCGTGGGAAGTCCATCCTGTGGAGATGGGAATGACCTGGGAAGGGACGCGGATGGATCTCGCCACGCCCGCGGGCTTCCTGCCGCTGCGGTCCCGCCTGATCGGCGCGCACAACGTATCGAACATCATGGCGGCCGTTTCCGGTGCGTTGCTCCTTTCCGTTCCGGCGGAAGCGATCGCCGTCGGGATCGGCGACGTCCGGTCGATCCCCGGGCGGCTGGAACCGATCGACAACGGCCGCGGGCTGCACGTCTATGTGGATTTCGCCCACACTCCGGACGGGATGGACCGGGTGCTCACGACGCTCCGGGGGCTGGCGGAGTCGCGCCTCATCACGGTGTTCGGCTGCGGGGGGAACCGGGACCGCGGGAAGCGGCCCGAGATGGGCCGGGTCGCGGCGCTGCGCTCCGACGTCGTGGTGGTGACCTCCGACAACCCGCGGGACGAGGACCCGGAAGCCGTCATCGGGGACATCCTGCCGGGGTTGACCTCCGAGGGATTCGTGGAGGCGCGCGGGCCGGTGGCATGGCATGACGGGTTTTTCCTCAAGATATCCGACAGGAAAGCGGCGATCGCCGCGGCCTTGTCCCTCGCGGAGGCGGGGGACACGGTCGCGATCGTCGGGAAAGGACACGAGGATGTCCAGATCATCCGGGACCGGCGCCTGCCGTTCGACGACCGGCAGGTTGTACGGGATGTGCTTGCCGCAGGGAGGTAGGATGACCCTCCCCGAGGTGATCGGGGTGGTCCACCCCTTGCGGGAGGCGGGGGGACTCCCCGTGACCGGCCCGATCGGCGCCGTCACGACGGACAGCCGGCAGGTCGAACCGGGGGGCGTCTTCGTCGCCCTTCCCGGGGAACGCGCCGACGGCGCGGATTTCGTGGAGGAGGCGTTCGGGAAAGGGGCGCTCGCCGCGATCGTCTCCGAGGCGGGGGAGCGGAAGGTTCCCCGCGCGCTGTTCCGCGCGCGGCCCGTTTTCGTCGTGCGCGATCCCGTGGAGGCGTTGGGGGACCTGGCGCGCGCCCACCGGCTCCGCCACCGGCGGGTCCCGCTGGTGGGCATCACCGGCAGCTCGGGGAAGACGACCACGAAGGAGATGCTGCACCTGCTCCTATCCCGTTCGCGGCGGGTGCTGTCCAACGCCGGGAACCGGAACAACCTGATCGGGATGCCCCTTTCCCTCCTCGCCCTCTCCGAAGAGCACGAGGCGGCGATCCTGGAGATGGGGACCAACTCCCCCGGCGAGATCGCCCGGCTTTCGGGCATCGCCGCCCCGGACATCGCGTTGATCACCAACATCGCGCCCGCCCACCTGGAAGGGCTTCGTTCCATGGAAGGGGTGGCGCGCGAAAAGGGCGAGCTCTTCCGCGCGCTGTCCGGGGAAGGCACCGCGCTGGTGAACGCCACCGACCTTCGCGTGGTCCGGGAGGCGGCGAGGTGTTCCGCGGAGAAAGTGTACTACGGCGTCCCGATGAACGACTTCAGCGGGCGGATCCTCTCGATGTCCGGCGCCGGGATGCGGATCGCCGTCCGGACGCCGGCGGGGGAATTCGCGTCCTCCATCGGCGTGGCCGGGGAACACAACCTGGTGAACGCCGTCGCCGCCGCCGCCGCCGCCTTCACGCTGGGGATGCGCCCCCCGGAGATGGAGGAAGGATTCGCGGCGTTCTCCTCCGTTCCGGGGCGATTCCACGTCGTGGCGCTCCGGGGGGGAGGGCTCCTGCTGGACGACAGCTACAACGCCAACCCGGCCTCCACGGAGGCGGCGCTGCGGGCCCAGGCGGCACTTGCCGGCGGGAGGCGGACCGTGGTGGTGTTCGGGGATATGCTGGAGTTGGGGGAGAGTTCCCCGGCCTCCCATTTCCGCATCGGCCACCTGATGGCGTCCCTGCGGGTCGGCCGCCTGTTCGCCTTCGGGAAGGAGGCGGCGCATGCCGCCCGCGGCGCCCGGGAGGGGGGGATGGACTCCGCGGCGGTGGGCCATGCGACGGACCGGGAGGAGCTGCGCAAGACGGTGCGGGGGCTCCTGAGAGAGGGAGACGTGGTGCTGGTGAAGGGATCGAGGGGAATGCGGCTGGAAGAGGTGTCGTCGGACATCCGGGAGGAGTGGGTCTAACCGGATGCTCTACCACCTCCTATTTCCGCTCCACGCGAGCTATTCGTTCTTCAACATCTTCCGTTACATCACGTTCCGGACGATCTACGCCACGATCACCGCGTTGCTGATCTCGTTCCTTATCGGGCCGTGGCTGATCCGCGTCCTCGCCGAGCGCCAGATCGGGCAGACCATCCGGCGGGACGGACCGGAAAGCCACCTCGTCAAGGAGGGGACCCCGACGATGGGGGGCGTGCTCATCGTCCTGGCGGCGGTCCTCCCCACGCTGCTGTGGGCGAACCTGCGGAGTCCCTACATCTGGATCGCCGTCCTGGTCACGGTGGGGTTCGGGGCGATCGGGTTCATCGACGACTACAAGAAGGTCATCCGGAAGGACACGAAAGGGTTGATCCCGCGGAGGAAGCTCCTCATGCAGTTCGTCCTCGCTTCCCTGGCGGCGGCGCTCATCTACATGGACATCGGCATCAAGGATACGGTGAACATCCCCTTCTTCAAGAACCTGCAGCCCGGCCTCGGGATCTTCTACATCCCTTTCATCGTCCTGGTGATCGTGGGAGCATCGAACGCGGTGAACCTGACCGACGGCCTGGACGGCCTGGCGGTCGGGCCGTCCGTCATTTCCGCGGGGACCTACATGCTCTTCGCCTACCTCGCGGGGAACGTCAAGATCGCCGGCTACCTGCAGATCCAGTACGTCCCCGGCGTGGGGGAGCTGACGATCTTCTGCGGGGCGCTCGCGGGGGCCGGCCTGGGATTCCTCTGGTACAACGCCTACCCGGCGCAGGTGTTCATGGGGGACACGGGGTCGCTCGCCCTGGGGGGAGCGCTGGGCGTGGTGGCCGTGATGGTGAAGCAGGAGATCGTCCTTGCCCTGGTGGGCGGGATCTTCGTCATCGAGGCCCTCTCCGTGATCTTCCAGGTGACTTCGTACAAGACCCGGAAAAAGCGGATCTTCCGGATGGCGCCGATCCATCATCACTTCGAGCTCCAGGGATGGGCGGAACCCAAGATCATCGTGCGGTTCTGGATCATTTCGATCATCCTCGCGCTGCTGGGTATCAGCACGCTGAAGATCCGGTGAGCATGGAGAACCTGGCGGGGAAAAAAGTGGTCGTGGCCGGCAGA
>JAJZRM010000054.1:0-6129 GCA_021802685.1 Deltaproteobacteria bacterium
AAGTCCGAATTCACCAGGATCTTCTTGTGGAATCCCACCGTCGTGCGAACCCCTTCGATCCGGACCTCGTCGAGGGCGCGCCGCATCCGCATGATCGCCTCGTTCCGGTCCTCCCCGTGGACGATCAATTTCCCGAGGAGGGAATCGTACGTCGAGGGAACGACGTATCCCGGGTAGATCGCGGTATCGACCCGGACGCCGAACCCCCCCGGGAAAACGCACGATTGGATCGGCCCGGGGAACGGCAGGAACGTATCCGGATCTTCGGCGTTGATCCGGACCTCGATCGCGTGGCCGCGCTGGACGATATCCGCCTGGTCGTACCGCAGCTTCTTCCCGTCGGCGATCCGGATCTGTTCGCGGATGATGTCGATCCCGGTGATCATCTCCGTGACGGGGTGCTCCACCTGGATCCGGGTGTTCATTTCCAGGAAGTAGAACTCCCCGTCCGGGATGTAGAGGAACTCGATGGTCCCCACGTTGTCGTAATTCACGCCGGCCGCCGCGTCGACCGCCGCCTTCCACAACCGGTTCCGCACCCTCGCCGGCACGGAGGGAGCAGGCGCTTCCTCGATCAGCTTCTGATGCCGGCGCTGCAGGGAGCAGTCTCGGTCCCCCAGGTGGATGACGTTCCCGTGGCGGTCCCCCATCACCTGGACCTCGACGTGCCGCGCATTGTCGAAGTACTTTTCGATGTAAACGTCCGGAACGCCGAACGCCGAGAGCGCCTCCGTCTGCGCGGTGAGGAAGGCGTTGATGAAGGAGGCCGGGCTGTGGACGATTTTCATCCCGCGTCCCCCGCCGCCGGCGGCCGCCTTCACGATCACCGGGAACCCGAGGTCCTTGGCGATCCGGAGCCCGTCATCCTCCTCCGTGATCGCCTCTTCGCTTCCCGGAACGACCGGCACCTTGACTTTCTGCACCGCCCGCCGGGCGCCGATCTTGTCGCCCATCAGGCGGATGGCTTCCGAGGACGGGCCGATGAACTTCACGCCGTAATTCTGGCAGATCTCCGCGAAGGCCGCGTTTTCCGCGAGGAAACCGTAGCCGGGGTGGACGGAATCCGCATCGGTGATCTCGATGGCGGAGAGGATGGCCGGGATGTTCAGATAGCTCTCCGCGCTGGGAGGAGGGCCGATGCAGACGGACTGGTCGGCCATCTTCACGTGAAGGGCGTCCCTGTCCGTCGTGGAGAAGACCGCCACCGTCTTGATCCCCATCTCCCGGCAGGTCCGGATGATCCGGACGGCGATCTCGCCCCGGTTGGCGATGAGAACCTTGTGGATCATGCGGTCCCCTTACTCCGGGAGGATATGGAACAGCGGCTGGCCGTACGCCACCGGCTGGGCGTTCTCCACGAGGATCGCAGCGATCGTCCCGGTGGTGTCGGACTCGATCTGGTTCATGATCTTCATCGCCTCGATGATGCACAGGACCTGGCCCTTGACCACGCGGCTTCCCACCTCCACGAACGGCGCGGAGTCCGGGGCCGGGGCGCGGTAGAAGGTCCCCACGATCGGGGAGATGATCTCCTTGTGGGCGGGCACCGCGGCCGCGGCCGCGGGAGCCTTCGCATCGGCCGCCGCGGGGGGCGGGGCGGGGCCTTGCGCAGGGGCATGCTGGAGCGCCGGGGCGTAGACCACGGGGGGAGCGCCGCGCCGGATCTTGAGCACCGTGTCGCCGCGCCCCAGTTCGAACTCGCTCACATCGGACCCCTTCAACAGCTCCAGGATCTCGCGGATCTCCTTGAGGTTCATGGGAATCCCCTTATGCCCGCTCGATATATGTACCGGTTCGCGTATCCACCTTGATGACGTCCCCTTCGTTGAGGAAGAGCGGCACGAGCACCACCGCGCCGGATTCGAGCTTCGCCGGTTTCGTCGCGCCGCTCACGGTGTCTCCGCGGACGCCGGGCTCGGTCTCCACGATCTTCAGGTCGATGAAGAACGGGATGTCGATGCCGATGGGCTCGCCCTTGTAGAAGAGAATCTTCACGGGAAGGTTCTCGATGAGATAGTTCCCCGCCTCCTCCACGTGGTCCTGGTCGAGATAGATCTGTTCGTACGACCGGGTGTCCATGAAGTGGTACTGGTTCTCCATCCTGTACATGAACTGCATGTCCCGTTCTTCCAGGTCGGGTTTTTCCAACTTGTCGCCGCTCCGGAAGGTGTGCTCCAGGACCGCCCCGGTCTTCAGGTTTTTCAGCTTCGTCCGGACGAAGGCGCCGCCTTTGCCCGGTTTCACGTGCTGGAAGTAGACGATGACGTACGGGCCCCCCTCGAATTCGACCTTCAGCCCGTTTCGGAAATCCGACGTGGTGTACATCCTGTTTCGCGCCCCCTCAGATCAATGGTGTGGCCGTCTTGGGGAGAAACGTGATCCGTTCGCACCCCGCGCCGGCGACCCGCGCCGTGTCCTCGAGCCGGACGCCCCCGATGCCGGGGAGGTACACGCCAGGTTCGACCGTGACCACCATCCCCTCCTCGATCCGGTCCTTGGATCGCGGAGAGAGGGAGGGACGCTCGTGGATATCCAGGCCAACCCCGTGTCCGGTCGAATGAACAAAATACTTCAAATATCCCGACCGGTCCAGCGATTCCCGCACGCGGGCGTCCACCTCCCGGCACGCGATTCCCGGCCGCAGGGCCGACAGTCCGATTTCCTGCGCCCGGCGCACCGCGTCGAACGCCTTTCCGACCTGCCGGCGGGGGCGTCTCGGCAGGATCGTCACCGTCTCGTCGGAACAGTAGCCGTTTTTCCGCGCGACGAACTCGATGACCAGCGGCCCGTCCTCCCCGATCCGGTTCGAAGTAGGGGAAGCGTGCGGCATGGCGGACCGCGCCGCGTCCGCGACGATGGGCGGAAAGGAGGGGCCTTCCGCGCCGCGGCGTTTCATCTCCCGTTCCAGGTCCGCCGCCACGTCCTGCTCGGTTCGCCCGGAGACGCGGGCCGATAGGATGGAGAGAAGGGAGGACGCCGCCGCCGCAGCAGCAGCCTCCATCAGGAGGATCTCCCCCGGCTCTTTCCTCATCCGCAGCGGCTCGACCAGGTCTCCCCCCGAGACCCAACGGTCCGCGATTCCGCGCGAAAATTTCCGGAAGGCTTCCAGGGTCAGGTGTCCGGATTCGAACCCGATCCGCCGGGCCCGCATCGCGCGGAGCCGGCGCGGGACCTCCGCCCACTTCCCGGAGGTGACGATGACCTCCGCCCCCCGGACCTGCTCGCGGGCCTGCACGTCGTACCTCCCGTCGGTGAGAAGGAACGCGCCTCCCGCCGAAACGAGCAGGGTCGCCTCGCTCCCGGTGAAACCGGTCAGGTACCGGATGTTCGAGAGGCGAACGCTGAGGTAGGCGTCGAGGCGGCGTCTCCGCAGGACCGCATGGAGGCGCTCGAGCCGCTCTTTATCGGCGGGCACGAGGTTTCTCCTCCCGCAGGATGTGCAGGAGGGCCTGGAGGGCAAGGACGTAGCCGTATCCGCCGATGCCGCAGATCCGGCCCATGACGACGTCCTCCACGAGGGATACCTTTCGGAAATCCTCCCGTTTCGCCGGATTGGACAGATGGACTTCGATGGCGGGCAAACCGGAAAAAAGCAGGGCGTCGCGGATGGAAACGCTGGTGTGGGTGTACCCCGCCGGGTTGATCACGATCCCGTCGGCGCCGCGCCGTGCCTCCTGGAGCTTCTCGACGATTTCCCCTTCGTGGTTCGACTGGAAGAACGCGACCGCCGCGCCCTCCCGCCGGGCGACCCCGGAAACGGTTTTGCGGATGTCCGCCAGGGTCTGGGCGCCGTATACGGAGGGCTCCCTCTCCCCCAGGACGTTCAGGTTGGGGCCGTCGACGAACAGGATCCGGCGCTTCGATTCCTTCATAATATTTCCCGGGCTCTGCGGGCCGCCTGGCGCAGGAGGAACCGGCATTTCCCGGGAACGACCCCCGTGGAGGTCACGACGGTGAGCAGGTAATCGGCGGTGACCCGCTGGATGAAGACGCGTCCGCGTTCCCCCGAGAGGCAGACTTCCTGCCCCTCGCCCAAGCCGTTCTCCGAGGCGATCCGTTCGGCCTCCCGGAAGAACTGGGCGGCCTCCGCGCATAAGGCGGACAGGTCCTGCCGATCCTCCGGAGCATGCCATTCGTCCACCGTCAGGCCGTCCGCGCCCACGATCGCGCCCGAAGTCACGCCCGGATCCTTCCTGTGCATCTCCTCAATGATATCGCGAAAGGTCATACCCGTACTCCTTCGCCGTCAGGTCGAGGAACGCCCCCAGCGCCGATTCCACGGGGTCCTCCCCGCCGTGCGCCGCCATCCAGGCCAGCGCGCGTTCGTTGCGCGGATCTTCCTTCAGGATCTGCAGCACGATCTTCCGCGCGATCGCCCTCTCCCCCTGGGCCCAGTACACGTCGGCAAGGGTAACCGTCCAGACGACGGGAGCCGTAGGGAGTTCTCGATCGGTTCCCTTCGAATCGGGCGCCGGAGATCGGGGCGCATCGGTCTTCGCCGCGGCCGGTTCGGGCGCCGGCGGGATTTCTTTTTCCCCTTCCCGCGGGGAGGCGCCCTCCGCCGGGCGGATTTCGTACGCCTCCTCGCCAAGGAGCACGAGGTTTTCGAGGGGGAGCATCGCGGGGGAGCTTTCCGAATCGGGCGGCTCGGGATGCCGTTTCCCCAGTTCCGCCGCAACGCGCTGCGCCGCCGGGTCCGAAGGGTTCCGTTCGAGGACCTCCTGGATCGCCTCCCAGGCGGCGGCAACGTTTCCGGACCTCCGGTACGCGTCGGCCAGGAGCGTGACCGCCCGGTCGTCCCTCGGGTTGGCCGCCACGCGCCGTTCGAGGGACTGCACGGTTTCCGAAATCGTCCCGGTGCCGGCGTACGGCATCGCCGCGGGAGATTCCGCCCCGGCGGCAGGCGGGCACGCCTCCTTCCCCGCTGCGCGCTCGCGGATCTCCGCGCGGATTGCGGGAAGTTCCCGCCGGATCTCCGCGATGGGGGTCCGCCGGATCTCGCACCGGCCCGGCAGGACGATCAACGGGAGATCGACACCCGACACGACGCGCTTCTTGTCCATCCCGATGGCCTCCGCGATCGAGGTCAGGGGCATTCCCGGGGCGTCCAGGTCGTATCCCATTCCAAGCAGGAGGGAAACGACCCCGGCCGCCGTCTCTTCTCCGGTGATTCCCATGCGTCGTCCCAGAATCGCCTCCCAGGCAAGTCCCATCGCGACGGCCTCCCCGTGGAGAAGCCGGCCGTACCCGCACGCCTGTTCCATCGCGTGGCCGATGGTATGGCCCAGGTTCAGGATCTTCCGGAGGGAGGATTCCCGTTCGTCCTTCTCCACGACGGAAGCCTTGAACGAAACGGCCCGCCGGATGAGCCACCGCCAGTCGTTCCCGGAAAACGATTTCCAGCGGCTCCCCCGGTCGACGAGCCGGTCCCACATCTCCGCATCCCCCGCCAGCGCGCTCTTGACGATCTCGGCAAGCCCGGCGCGGAGGTTCCGCTCGTCCAGAGTGAGCAGGAAGGTGTCGTCGATGAACACGGCGCGCGGCTGATGGAACGCGCCGACGAGGTTCTTCCCCTCCGGCAGGTTGAACCCCGTCTTCCCCCCGACGCTGCTGTCCACCTGGGAGAGGAGCGTCGTGGGAACCTGCACGCAGGAGATGCCGCGCAGGAACGTGGCGGCGGCGAATCCCGCAAGGTCGCCGACCACGCCTCCTCCGAAGGCCACCACGAGGGAATCCCTGCCGGCGTTTCCCCGGGCGAGGAACTCGTAGATCCGGGCGACCGTGTCGAAATTCTTGTGCTCCTCCCCCGGAGGAAGAACCAGCACGTCGTGCGGGATCCCCGCGAGCCAGCGGCGGATATCGTCGCCGTAGATGGCGGCCACGTTGCGGTCCGTCACCACGTGAACCGATCCGCCCGGGTAGAATCGGCAGATCCACTCCTGGAAGGTCGGACGGATGTCCCGGTCGAAGAAGATGTCGTACGTCCGGTCGCCCAGGGAAACCGTCCGCGTTTCGAAGGTCAAGACCTGCCGCCCTCCCGTAACTTGAGCAATTTCACGATTCCCACGGCGATTTCCTCCACCGTCCTGCGGTCGGTGGGGACGGTGTGATCGGCCAGGCGGTACCCCG
>JAJZRM010000054.1:6139-11237 GCA_021802685.1 Deltaproteobacteria bacterium
GCCGCGGACGGCGTCCGCCCGGTCGCCTCCCCGGAGCAACGGCCGTTCCTTGTCTCCCGAAAGGCGTTGCAGAACGGTCTCGACCTCCGCCTCAAGATATACTACCGGACCGTAGGACTTCAGGAGATTCCGGTTCCCCTCGTCCAGGAACGCTCCGCCGCCCGTGGCCACCACCCGTCCCTTCACGGCGAGAACCTCCTTCAACGCAACCTTCTCACGCTCCCGGAACGCCGGCTCTCCCTCCTCCGCGAAGAGATCCCGAATCCGGCGTCCCGCCGACCGTTCGATCCAGTCGTCCACGTCCACGAATTCGGCACCGATCCTTTTCGCCAGTTCCTTGCCGACCGAGCTCTTGCCGGATCCCATGAAACCGACGAGGACCACTCCGGGGAATCCTTTTGCGGCGGTCATTTCCCGCAGATACGCTCGAGATAACTTGAATAATTATAGAGGATATCCCGCACGGCATCCCCACCGAATTTCTCCAGGAAGGCATCCGCCAGGACGATCGCGACCATCGCCTCGGCCACCACCGACGCGGCGGGTACGGCGCATACGTCGCTGCGCTCGCGATGGGCCGACGTCGGCTCCCAGCGATCCACGGTGACGGTGCGCAGGGGCGTGGATTGCGTGGGGATCGGCTTCATCGCGGCCCGGACCACCAGCGGTTCCCCGTTGGTCATCCCCCCCTCGAGCCCCCCGGCGCGGTTCGTTTCCCGGTGGAACGGCAAGGCGTATTTCCCGAACAGGAGATTTTCCCGGCCCGGCCCGGGGAACACCTCGTCGTGCACTTCGCTCCCCGGCAAGGCGGAAAGGCCGATCCCCCCGCCGACCTCCACTCCCTTGATCGCGTGGATGCTCATCAACGCCTGCCCCAGCCTCCCGTCCAGCCGCCGGTCCCAGGCGACGTAGGAACCCAACCCGGGGGGGAGGCCCGTCGCGATCACCTCGACGACTCCTCCTGCCGTGGTTCCGGCCTCCTTGACCTCGTCGATCCAGCGGACGACGGCCTCCTCCGCGGCGGGGTCCGCCATCCGCAAGGAGCTCGACTCGGCGCGCGCCGCCGTTTCCGGGTTCCCTTCCACCCGGGGGGACACGCGGAACTTCCCGATGGAAAGAACGTGGCCGACGATCGCCACTCCCAGTTCGCGGAGAAACCGTTTCGCCAGCGCGCCGGCCATCACCCGGGAGGCGGTCTCACGGGCGCTCGCGCGTTCCAGGACGTTGCGGACGTCGTGATGGTCATACTTCAGGACGCCGCCCAGGTCCGCGTGTCCCGGGCGCGCCGTGTCCAACGGCTCGATCCCCGCGCCGTCCCCTTCCCGGGCCATCTTGTCCCGCCAGTTGGGCCAGTCGAGGTTCCGAAGCAGCAACGCAACGGGCCCCCCCAGGGTCTTCCCGAAACGGACGCCGGACAGGATCTCGACCCGGTCCTTCTCGATCAACATCCGGTCCCCGCGGCCGTACCCCACCTGCCGGCGGGCCAGCTCCCGGTCGACATCTTCCGTCTGCACCGGCAAACCGGCGGGCAACCCCTCGACGACCGCCACCAGCGCGGGACCGTGGGTTTCGCCGGCGGTCCGGAATGTGAATCGGTCGATGGCTTTCCTCCTCCAAATGGATGCGCCCTGCCGGGCGCACCACAACGGGAAAGGGGCACCCGGTACGCGGCCCGGGTGCCCCTCGAATCGCTATCCCCCCGCCCGGATCAGGGAGCTTTCGCCTGGATCGGTTCCGCTTTCAGGATCTTCGGCGTGACGAAGATCAGCAGTTCGCGGTTCCTCGCCGTGTTCGTGTCCTTCCGGAACAGGTACCCGAGGACCGGGATCTTCGAAAGCCACGGAAGGCCGGCCTGGTTCTCCGTCCGCTGGATCTGCAGGATCCCGCCGATGACCGTCGTTTCCCCGTCCCCGATCAGGACCTCGGTGGTCGCCTTCTTCTTGTTGATGGCCGGCTGGCCGGTGGCTCCCGTCTCCCCCTGGGAGTCGTTTTTCGCCTCGAGCTTCATCGACACGCGGCCGTCCGGAGTGATGTGCGGCGTCACCTTGAGGCTCAATGTAGCGTCGATGAACTGCGTGTTCGTGCCGGATGCGGACACCGTCGAGTACGGGATCTGGGTCCCCTGCTCGATCTTCGCCTCCTTGTTGTCCACCGTGACCACCTTGGGCGAAGACACGATCTTCAACTTCCCGGCGGACTCGAGCGCCGACAGCGACAGGTCGAGCCGCAGGTTGTCCCGGAGGATCCCGAAACTGATCCCGCCGCCGGCCCCCGAACCGATGGCCGCCGGCAGGTTGACCGCGTAGGTCGGCACCGGAGCGTCGACGGTAAACGGAGTGGTGTTCGTCGTGTTGATCGCCCCGGTCCCGGCAAGAGTCCCGCCCGCAGACGTCCGCGCACCGGTAATTCCGTACTGCGTTCCGCCGCCCCCACGGTAGGTGCCGCCCCACTGGACGCCCAGTTCCCGGGTGAAGGTCGTGTCCACCTCCACGATGCGCGCCTCGATCAAAACTTGCGGCGTGGCGGTGTCGAGCCGCGCGACCAGGGCCTTGATCGTTTCGATGTTCCGCGGCAGGTCGCGGATGATCAGCACGTTCGTGCGGTCGTCGCTGTCCAGCTTCCCGAACTTCGAGGCCTGCGGCTTGATCTTGGCCAGCAGTTCGGACGCCCTGGAGTAGCTCACCGGGATCGTGTCGAACACCGCCTCCCTCGCCGTCCGCGCCTCTTCCTCGCGGGAGATCGCCTCCACCTTCGCCATTTCGATCTGCTTCTGGGCGTTCAGCCGGTCCTGCTCCTCTTTCTGGAGCGAGGAAACGGGAGCGATCCGCAGGACGTTCCCTTCCTGGGCGGCGCCCATGCCTTTCGAGCGAAGCACGATGTCGAGCGCCTGGTCCCAGGGGACGTTGATCAGGCGGACGGACACCTTCCCCCTGACCTCGTCGGTCGTGATGATATTGAGGTTGCTCACCTCCGCGATGATCCGGAAGACGTTCGACAGGTCCGCGTCCTTGAAATCCATAGAGATCCGCTGTCCCTTGTACTTCCGGCCGGTGGCGGTGCTGCTCATGAGGAACCCCCACTGCTTCGGTTCCGCTCCCCCACCGTTGGCGGCGGGCTCCGCCGCCTCCATGCCTTCCGCCGGAGAGGCCGGTTCGGCGGCCATCGGCACCGCCCGCGCCACCAGGTCCGACCCCGCGGCCGACGGCGCTTTCGGGAAGGCCACCACCACCGCGTTCTCCTTCTTCTCCACCGTGTACGCGGAGCCCGGGGCGAACGCGACGGCGACCGACGTCCCCTTTTTCCCGCTGGACGAGGCGATCGTCCGGACGGGGATCTCGAATTTCCGCGCGTCGATCGTGCGGCGGAGCCCCTTTTCCACCGAAGCCCCCTGGAAGAACAGCGTCACGCCGTCCCCTTTCTTCGATACCTGGTACGCGGGATCGCCAACGGTGGTGATGACCACGTTGGACGCCTCCGGAAAGTCATCGAGATCGATCCCGACGACGGCGACGGCCGGCATGGGCCCCTTGCCGTCCTGCAGGCGCTCCGTGCTGGTGACCTTTTCCTCGGGACCGCCGCCGACGGACAGGATCAATCCGGTATTATCGGCGTTCACGATGAACGGCATCGGCTTGTCTCCCGGGGTATCCACAACCATCCGGAGCTTGCCGTTCTGGGAGGAGAGTTTCACCCCCTTCACCTGCGGCGTGTCCACCGGAATCTCGGATGCCGCCGTCCCTTGGGCCACTCCCCAGATGTCCACCACGATCCGGAACGGGTCGTTCAACTTGAAGGAGTTGTAGTTCTCGATGGCCCCGTCGATCACCGCCTGGATGGTGGTGTTGTACGGGGTCCTGGAGACCGTCAGCTCCTTCACTTTGGCGCCGGCCGCCCCCACCGGTTGCGTCGCGTCCGGACCGGCGGGCTCCGCCGCGGGAACGGGAGACGCGAACAGCGCGCAGGCAAGGGTCAATGCCACCAACCCCTGCGTGACGCGGGGCCGGATGACGCGGCCCGAGAGCCGTAACGGGGTAATCATTGGTTTCCTCCTGCCGTTGTGAGCTGCAACACGCTCTCCCTGGACACCGTTTTCCCCCGCGCCCCGGGGAACTCTTCCTTCACCGTGATCTCCTTGTCCGTGATCCGGGTGACCACCCCTCCCGCGCGACCGATGCGGGTACCGACGAGAACGGAATACCCTTTCCCCTCGGCGTCCTCGACGAGGGCCCTCGCACCGCGCTTCTCCCAGATCACTCCGACGAACTTCAATTCGCCCAGCTCGTACCGCTGCAGCGGCGGCAAGGCCGTGTGACCGGCCTTCGACCTCTCCGTTTCCGTCTTGATAAAGGAAACGAAGGGGTCGCGCCTTCCGGTCGGATCGTAGACCGGCGCCTGCGCGGGAGCCGGCTTCTTCTCCTCCGCCGCACCCGGTTTCGGAGGAGCCGCCGGACCCGGTTTCGGAGCCATTTTCTGCACCAGCGGCCCCGGGGCCGGGGCCTCTCTGGAACATCCCGCGACTCCGCCCAGGAAGAACGAAGCGGCGAGAAGAACGATGAACGCGCGAAACGTCATGGCGCCCGGGCTCATTTTGCCTTCCCCTGGCCACCCGCTCCACCGGGTTGCGCCGCCCCCGGCTGCTCCAGGAAGCGGTACGTCGTGGCCTTGCAGGTGATGGTCGAGAGAACGAGGTTCTCGCCCGGGGCCTTGGGGGCGCTGAACGAGATGTTCGAGAGGTTCACGATGCGGGGGTAGTGGCTCACCTTGTCCGCGAACTGGACGAAGCTGTGGTAATCCCCCCGGACCGAGATCGACACGGGGATTTCGGCGTAGAACTCCTTTTTCGCCTCGGCCGATGGTGCGAACTTCAGGATATCGAGGCCCGACTCCTTCCCCAGGTCGGACACGTTTTTCAGCAGGGAGGGGATCTCCGCGGAATTCGGAAGTTGCTCCAGGAGAAGGGACAGCTGCCCTTCCAACCGTTCGACCTCGGCCTGGAACGACTTCAGATTTCCCGCGATCACTTCCTGCTCCTTGATCTTGGCGCGCAGGGAGGTCAGCTGGGTTTCGAGCGTGGTGATCTTCCGGGAGGCCTAGATCG
>JAJZRM010000055.1 GCA_021802685.1 Deltaproteobacteria bacterium
GGTAGCTTTCTTGGATCCTGGTGCGCGCTTCGGAGGTCGCCGGGGCGCCCGTGATCCTGCCGTGACGCCTTCCGCGTCGCTCACCCGGGGCGGCGGCAGGGCCTCCGCCGCCCGAAACCGGCGCTTCGCCATGACCTTCACCGCCGCCGCGCTCGCCGCGACCCTGCTTTTCTCCGCCGGTGTTCCCGCGCCCGCAGGCGCGGGGGACGAACCGTTCACCGGTCCGTCGAACTCCGGACTGACCGGCCTCCTCGAGACCCCCACCGCCCGTGTGATGACGGAGAACCGGTACCGCTTCGGGGCCGCGCAGGTCCGCCCGTACCGCTTCTACTACGGCACCATCGGGCTGTTCGACCGTCTCGAGGTGAACGGACACGTCACGGAAGTCATCGGGGTCACGGCCTTCGAAAACATCACCGGTTCCAGCTACGGCAACACCAGGGACAAGGCCGTCGAGGCCAAGCTCCAGCTCGTCAAGGAAGGGAAATATTTCCCGGCCCTGTCGGTGGTCGTCTCCGACCCGCACGGCACGCGCCTGTACGCCTCGCAATCGATCGTCGCAGGCAAGCAGGTCTACCCGTTCGATGTTTCCGTCGGATTCGGAAACGGTCGATTCGGCAGGAAGCCGCTTCCGGACCAGGGGGAAGGGTTCAAGGTCGAGATGTTCTCCAACCCCGGGTCTTGGTGGCGGGACGCGCAACTTTTCGGTGGAGTCCAGTTCGCCCTTGCCGACTGGATCACCCTGATGGCCGAGTACAGCCCCGTCCGGTACCACGCGCAGACCCGGGACCCGGCGCAGCCGAAATATTTCCCGGACCCGGTCCGGTCGAAGATCAACGCCGGCCTGCGCCTGAAACCGTTCCGCTGGGCGGAGATCGACGTCAGCTGGCAGCGCGGCGAGGAGATCGGCGTGAGCGCATCCGTATCCTTCGACATCGGCCGGCCGATCCTTCCCATATACGATCCGCCGTACAGGGAGCCGGAACCGCTCCGCCCGCATCCCCTCGCCGACCGGATCGCCGCGGCGCTCGATGCCACCGGCTTCAGCGACATCGGGGTGGAAGGAGACGATTTCTCCCTGCGGATCGATGCCGAAAACGACCGGTACTTCTTCACGCCGAACGCCGTCGAAGCCCTTCTCGACGCCGTCGCCCCGATCGTCCCTCCGGGATTCGAGTACCTCCGCGTCCGCATCAAGGAGAACGGCATCGCCGTGACCGAGTTCATCGCCACGACCGCCGCCCTCGAAGGGCTTCGGGAGGGTCGTATCCCGAGGGACCGGTTTTTCGAGCTCTCCGCGTTCCGCACGGGGAACATCGGTCCGCCGATCCCGCGGACCATGAACCGCCGAAGGTTCGACTGGGGGATCGGGCCGTCGTTCGAGACGTTCCTGAACGACCCGGCGCGCTTCTTCAGCTACCGGCTGGGGGCCACGGCGTTTCTGCACTTCTTCCCGTGGAAGGGCGGAACGGCGGTCCTCGGGGTGGAAGCGTATCCGCTGAACAACGTCACCACGGCCGTCGCGCCGCTCTCCATCCCTGTGCGCAGCGACATCGCGCTGTACAAGCAACAGGATGTCTCCATGGGGAGGCTCCTCTTCGAACAGATCGGGAAAACGGAGTCGCAGATTTACGGGCGGGCGGCGGCGGGTCTGCTCGAGGTCCAGTACGCGGGGCTGGACGCCGAGGTCGCCCTTCCCATCTTCCGGGGGCGGTTGATCCCGACGGCCGGCGGAAGCCTGGCCCGGAAACGTTCCCCGGACGATCCCTTCGCCTTCTCCGGGAGCACGTGGTATCGCACGGCGTTTCTCGGCGGGCGGCTGAACGTTCCGGAGGCGGACCTCTGGTTCGACGTCAAGGCGGGGCGGTTCCTGGCGGGGGATTACGGAGCGCGGTTCTCCGTGTCGAAATTCGTCCGCGGCGTGACGCTCACCGCGTGGTACACCGCCACCGACACCTCGAACTTCACCGATCCGTACAACCGCGGGTATCACGACAAGGGGATCTCCGTGGCGGTCCCCATCCGCCTCTTCCTCGGACGGGATTCGAGGACCGCCTACCGGTTCAGCCTGTCCCCCTGGACGCGGGACGTCGGCCAGGACATCGACCATTATCGGACGCTGCCGGACTTCATCGGAAGGAATACGGTCATTGCCCTTGACAAGGATACGCGGACCCTGTACAAGGAGAAAAGATAACATTTCGATTCATAAGGGGTTTGCCATGACGAACCGGCGGTTCCGTCCCCCGATGAAAGCGTTCGCGGCGTTTGTTGCGGTTGCCTGTTTCCTGACGTTCGGACAAGGGGCCGTTTCCACCGCGCTGGCCGCCGATCCCCCATCGGGTTCATCGACGTGGGAAACCTGGCCGAAGAAGCCCGAGGGCGCCGGCGCGGCCGGTGAGGCGGGCGGGGCCAAAACGGCATCCGGCATCTCCGCCGGGACGTGGGGCTGGATCCTGGGCGGCGTTGCCGCGGCGGTCCTGATCGCCGTGGCCGCATCCGGCGGCGGAGGCGGCAGCACCGCCGCACCGGCCCACTGATCGCCCGAACCCCTTTGCGCACCTTTGTGCGTCGGCGCGCCGCGATCCTCATGATCGCGGCGTTGTCGTTTCTCCCTTTCGCGTCCCTCGTCCAGGCTGCCCCTCCCGCGGACGACCCTGCCGTTCCCCTGATCCTCGCCGCCGCGGAATCCCTGTTCCAGACCATGAAGGCCCGTGATTACCCGTCGACCTGGCGGGGCCTGTCGGCGAAGTCCCGCGAAACGATCGTCACCGAAACGATCGAAGCGATCCGGAAGGCCGGCGACCCTCCCGTTTCGAGGGAACGGGTCCGGGACGATTTCGCCGCGGGCGGGCCGCTGTGCCGTCAATACTGGGAGGGATTCCTCCGGCGGTTCAACCCCGACGACGCTCTCGAGAAAAGCCGCTGGGAGATGGGGGCGGTGGAAAAGGACCGGGCGGAGGTGCTCATCACCCACAAGGGGGCGGACCGCCCTGCGGTGCTGCGGATGTTCCGGGAAGGGAAAACGTGGAAGGCGGGGCTGGTGGAGACGTTCTGGGAACGCTGAGGCGGGGAACCGCAGAACCGGGACGTTCCTTAGAACTCCCGCAAAACCAGGACAGTCATGGTCCTCTCAGAGGCCAAACCCTCCGGTAGACCATCTCTGTCCCTCAACTGTCGGAGTTCTAAGGAACGTCCCGGTTCTGCGGTTCTGCTGTTCTGCTGTTCTGCTGTCCTTATCCGCGCACGGGATGCTCGAGAACCTTCCTGACGATCGCAACAATTCGCTCCCGGTGTTCGTCCTTCAGGCTGCTCCCGCTGGGAAGGCAAAGGCCATCCTGGAAGATCTCCTTTGAAACTTTACCGCCGATCACACGGCAATCCTTGAAAACGGGTTGCATGTGCATCGGTTTCCAGATCGGGCGCGACTCGATGTTTTCCGCTTCCAGCGCGAGGCGGACGTCCTCTCTTGTGGCGCGGGAGTCCCTCGGATCGATCGTCATGCAGGAGAGCCACCGGGTGCAGCGGCCGTACGGGGCCTCCGGCATGAATTCAACTCCCGGGAGTCCGTCGAGCGCCTCCCGATAGAACTCGAAGTTTCCCCTCCGCCGGGCGATGCGATCCTCTAGGCTCGCAAGCTGCCCCCTGCCGACCGCGGCGAGAAGGTTGCTCATCCTGTAGTTATACCCGGTTTCGCTGTGCTGGTAATGGGGAGCGGGATCCCGGGCCTGGCTGGCGAGGAAGCGGGCCTTTTCCACCAACGACGCATCCCGTGAAACCAGCATCCCGCCGCCGGAGGTCGTGACGATCTTGTTCCCGTTGAAGGAGAACACGGCGGCCTTGCCGAAAACGCCCGCCGGCGCCCCTTTATACGTCGCCCCCAGCGCCTCGGCCGCATCCTCGATCACGGGCACGCCGTGCCGCGCGCAGGCATCGAGGATCGGGTCGTAGTCGGCGCATTGCCCGTAAAGATCGACGACGATCACGGCCTTGGGCAGCGATCCGGCCCGGGCGCGGGCGTCCAGCTCCTCGGCCAGCAGCTCCGGGTCCATGTTCCACGACCGCCGATCGCTGTCGATGAAGACGGGAACGGCTCCCACGTATACCACCGCGTTCGCGGTGGCGGCGAAGGTCAGGGACGACAGGAATACCTCGTCCCCCCGGGACACGCCCAGGAGCACCAAGGCCAGGTGCAGCCCGGCCGTTCCGCTGCTGAGCGCGGCGGCATGCGCCACCCCCACCTTTTCTCCGAACTCCCGCTCGAAGGCGTCGACGTGCGGACCCAGGGGCGCGATCCAGTTCGAATCGAAGGCGTCGAGCAGCAGCTCCCGCTCCTTCTCCCCCAAGTGAGGCGGCGACAGGTAGATGCGGCTCATGGGGAACCTTCCCCGTTCATCTTAAGGTGCCACCCCTCCTCCCGCCGCTTGATGACCCTCGCGGGAACCCCCACCGCCGTGCAGTTGTCCGGGACGTCCTTCGTCACCACCGCGCCGGCGCCGACGATGGACCAGCGCCCGATGCGGATACCCGGAATGACCCTGGTACCGATCCCGAGGAACGCCCCCTCGCCGACGACGACGTTGCCGCCCAAGGCGCAACCCGGGGCGACGTGCGCATAATCCCCCACGCGGCAATCGTGGTCGATGGAGCAGGAAGTATTCAGGATCGCGTGGCTCCCTATGATGGAGTCTATGTTCACCGTGGCGGAGGGAAGGATCATCGCCCCCGGTCCGGCCGCGACGCCCCTTCCGAGAACGGCCGACGGGGCAAGCGCGACCCCATATTCCACGTCCCAAAGGACGGACAACCGGCGCCTCAGCCCGTTCTCTCCGATAGCGATGACGACCTTGAGACCTTTCCTCCAGTTCGAAACCAGGGAAGAGGATCCCCCCACGACGGGCACGCCCGGCACGGGTTCCGAGCCCAGGAGCGCGGGATCGTCGTCGTAACAACCTGGAACCGCACAACCCGACGCCAACAGCGCGTCGATCACGACCTTCGCGTGCCCTCCGGCCCCGATAACGAGGAAGGTCTCAGCCATCGTTTCCCTTCACCGCCGGCGGGGGAGTCCCCATGAATTCCGGCATCGTCGCCTCCCCTTCCGCGCTGATCCCCTTCCGCCGGATCACGGCCGCCATCGTCCTAAGGACGATCTTCAGATCGAGCGGGAAGGACCGGTGATCGACGTACCAAACGTCCAGGGCGAATTTCTCTTCCCAGGAGATCGCGTTCCGGCCGTTGATCTGCGCCCAGCCCGTGATCCCGGGCTTCACCTCGTGGCGGCGGGCCTGTTCAGCAGGTGAACTCGCAAGGTATTGCGGGAGAAGGGGTCTCGGACCCACGATGCTCATGTCCCCCCGGAGGACGTTGAAGAGTTCCGGCAGTTCATCCAGGCTCCATCTCCGGATCCACCGGCCAAGACCCGTCAGGCGTTCCGCATCCGCGAGACGCTTCCCGTCCGGTCCCGTCAGGCCGGCCATGGTTCTGAACTTGTACAGGCGAAACAGCTTGCCGTTCAGGCCGGGACGGAGCTGCACGAACAGCACGGGCGAACCCATTCTCCACCTTACGGCCACGGCCATCGCCGCCATCAAAGGCGAGAGGAACAGCAGCCCCAGGAATCCCGCGGCGATGTCCAGGGCCAGGGAACCCCCGTACGCTGCACGTTTTCCGCTCATCCCGCGACGATTCCGAGCGATCGATAGGTTTCGTACACCGTTCCGAAAACCGATCTCTCGTCGAAATCGGCCAGCGCTTTCAGCCTTCCGGCATCGCCCATCGATTTCGTCAGGGCGGGATCTCCGAGGATTCGCCCAATACCTTCGGCAAGCTTCGTCGCATCCCCGGCCGGGACCAGAATCCCCGTTCTCCCGTCATCCACCGCCTCCCGGCATCCCCTGATGTCGGAGGCGACCACCGGCAACCCCATCGACGACGCTTCCATCAAGGTTCTGGGAAACCCCTCCCTGTAGGATGGGAGCGCGAAAACGTCCATCGCCGAGTACAATTCCGGCAGATCGAGACGCATGCCCGTAAAAACCACCCTGTCCGCCACACCGTGATCCATCGCCGCCCGGGGGGACAGGGCGTCCGTCTTGCTTTCATCCCGGGGACCGATCGCCAGCAGGCGGATGTCCGGGAAATCCCCGGAAAGCATCTTGACGGCATCCATCAACTCGTGGAGCCCCTTCTCGCGAACCAGCCTTGCGACGATCCCCACCACGCGGCATTCCCTCGGAAGTCCGAGGGAGTCCCTGATGGCACCCCGATCCTCCCGCAAACGATCGGAGGGTGAAAACCGGCCGACGTCGATGCCGTTTCCGAGGAAAAGGATCTCCTTGTTCCTGTAAAGACCTTCCTGTTTCGCGGTGTTCACGTCCGACCGGTTCTGCGACAGGGCGACGTCGGCGCACGATGCAATGACTCTCTCCCAGAAGAGATAGAACTCCCGCTGGAACCTCGCCATCCCCTCCCGGATGTAAAACCCGTGGATCGTGTAGACGATCCTGGAAACGCCGGCCAGCTTCGCGGCGACCGCTCCCAGCAGGGAGGCCTTCGGCGTGTGAAGGTGGACGGCGTCGAACCTTTCCCGCCGGAAAAGGCGATAAAGGGAAAGCAGCGCCGAAAGGTCGGACGCGGGGGCGATGGAACGCTTCATCTCGATCCTGTGCGCGGCTATCCCCTCGGCCTCCACCTCCGGGAGCCACTTTCCGTCGGAACAGGCGACGTGGATCCGCATCCCCCTTTCCCGCAGATACCGCAACTGGTTCAACAGCAGGAACCTCACGGACAGATCGACCGTCGTTACGTGGCAGATTTTCGCGACCGTCATTTCCGGATCGCCTCCGCCCGCAAGGCGCCATGCCACGATTGGAACATCAACACGTCCCATAGCTGATAGGACCAGTTGCGGCGGCCGGACAGGTGCTCCCGCCACGCGGCGAGAACCGGCTCCGGACGAAAAAACCGTTCGCGTTTCAACCGGCCTTCATCCAGCAGGTCCTCCGCCCATCCCCGAAGCGGCCCCCGCAGCCAGGCGCCGATCGGGATGCCGAACCCCATCTTCGGTCGTTCGATCAGGTCCTTCGGCACGTACCGGTAGAGGACCTGGCGCAGGATCCACTTGTCTTCGCCTTCGCGGATCTTCATGGAGAGCGGGAGCCGCCATGCGAACTCCACCACCCTGTGATCCAGCAGCGGCACGCGGGCTTCCAGGCTTACTCCCATGCTGGCGCGGTCGACCTTCGCCAGTATGTCGTCGGGCAGGAAGCTCACGAGATCCAGAAACATCATGCGCCGCGTGATATCGCCGACATCCGCCCACCGGGCACGATCGGTCAGCACGGTCGGCGGTTCCCCGGGTTCCAGCACCACCGACTCCGGGGACCAGTGCGACACCAGCCTGCGATACATCTCCTCAGGCGACGACGATGTCACCACCCCCGCGAACTTGTGCACCTTGTCGCCCGGCAGCCGGACCCGCAATCTGCGGTGCAGCAAGGGTCCCACCGTCGAAAACACCTTGTCCCATCCTTCGGGTGATACGGCCGTCAATCCCCGCGCGATCGCCGCCTTCGCCGGCTTCGGCAGCCAGCCGGTCTTCCTCCAGATATCCTGGACCCAGGAGTAGCGGTTATAGCCGCCGAACAGTTCGTCTCCCCCGTCCCCGGAAAGCGCGACCGTCACGTGACGCCGGGTGATTCGCGAGACGAGAAAGGTCGGTATCTGGGAGGAATCAGCGAACGGCTCGTCGTAAAGCGCGGGAAGGAGAGGGATGACGTCCATCGCCTCGCCCGGGGTCACGTAATGTTCGGTGTGCTCCGTGCCGAGCCGCCCGGCAACCGCCGCGGCCTGTTCCGCCTCATTGTACCCTTCCTCCCGGAATCCGATGGAGAAAGTTTTCACCGGGCGTGCGCTCTGCGCCTGCATCAAGGCCACGACGGCGCTCGAGTCGCAGCCGCCGGACAGGAACGCCCCCAGCGGCACATCCGCCTCCATGCGCAGCGCAACGGCGTCGCGCAGCAGGGAATCGAGCGATTCGACGGCCTCCCCGGCGCTGCCGGAAAACGGCCGGCGCACCCCCGCTTCCGCAACAGCCCTGGCCGACCAGTACTCGCGGGACGGCGGGATCTCCCGCCGTCGATTCGAAAACCGGATGCTCAGCAAATGCCCGGGCAGCAGCTTGCGGATCCCCCGGTAGATCGAATAGGGCGCGGGAACGACGTTGTGCCGCATGTACAGCGCCAGCGCGCCGCGGTCGATCTCACCGCGCCATGAGGGATGGGCCCGCAACGCCTTCAACTCGGAGCCGAAAAGGAACGTGTCTTCCATCCAGCCGTAGTAAAGCGGTTTCTCTCCCATGCGGTCGCGCGCAAGATGCAGCACGCGTTCATTCCGGTCCCACAGGGCGAAAGCGAACATGCCGTTGAACCGGCCGAGCGAATCCGCCACTCCCCAACGCTCGAAGGCGGCAAGCATGACCTCCGTGTCCGAACGGCCCCGCCAGGGCGGCGCCGCCCCCGCGCTCTCCAGCTCGACCCGCAATGCGCCATGGTTATAGATCTCGCCATTGTAGGCGACCACGTAACGGCCGCCGCCGGAGACCATCGGCTGATTCCCCTGGCACGACAAATCCAGGATCGAAAGACGCCTGTGGCCCAGCGCAATGCCCGTTTCCGCGTCCACCCAGCCCCCCCCGTTGTCGGGACCGCGATGAACGATCGCGTCGGTCATCCGGGAAAGCGCCGCCGCCGACTCGTCGGCGGTTTGGGAATCCGCGCGGAAGAAACCCGTAAAGCCGCACAATGCGCGTTTACCCGACCTTCCGTTCGGATCGTCCGGCGGTTTCCCGGAGCAATTCCACCACGCGGGGGGCGACCGCCTTCAGGGAGTAGTCGCGTTCGACCGACCTCCGAGCCGCCGCGCCGCAGGCGCGGCGGTGCCCGGCATCGGCCGCCAGGGATCGCAACGCCCGGATCCACTCGTCCGGATCTCCCGCAAGGTATCCGACCCCGTCCTTCACGATTTCCCGGTTCGCGCCTACGGGGGACGCCACCACGGGCTTGCCGCATGCCATGTACTGGATCAGCTTGTAGCCGCACTTGCCCCGCTCCCACGGCGCATCGGGAAGCGGCATGATTCCCACGTGGATGGAACCCAGCAACCCGGCTTCGGAGCTCTCGGACCATGCATGCTGCTCCAACGGAACGCCGTAGCCGGGCAGGGGAGACGCGCCGATGGTGACCAGCCGCACGGGCCGTTCGACGCTCAGCGCTTTCAGCGCGTCGCGCACCATGTGGAGGAATTTCGTGGAGGACGCGCTCCCGATCCATCCGATGCGCAACTCGCCCGTATCCGTCCCTTCGGCAACCGGATAACGCGCGGTATCCACCACGGTGGGCACGCGCCTGACGTCCGTTGCGCCGCGGGACCGCGCATAGCTCTCCAGGTAGCCGCTGCCGACCACGACGCACCGCGCGCGCGCAAGCAGCGGATCGAGCTTTTTCCCAAGCATCCGGCGAACCCATCCCGATGCGTGCAGATCGTATGTGTGGAAGATCGCGTCGTCGTAATCCACGACATATGGGATTCCGATGCGTGCGGGCAAGTTCTCGAATCCGGCGGGAAGGAACGGAAACACCTCTTTTTCGATCCAGGCAGCGGAATAACGCCCCGCCCCCAGCACGGCGCGGACCCGCCGCAGATAGGCGGCGAGCACGTCCTTGAAACGGCGCTTTCCCGCCGAATACAGGTGACCGAGATAACCGTCGTCGAAGAAAGGCGCAACCGTCACCTCGATCCCCGCACGATCCAGGAACGGCAGGTACTGGTAGAACCTCAATCGGCTGCTCGCGCCGAGAGGGCCGTACCGGCTCAACAGGAGGACCCGCAAACGATCAGCCATGCAACGCTCGCCTCATGAACCCGGGCGCGTCGCGCCACAACATCGCGTACCCGCGCACCGTGTCCCGCGCCTCCGGAAGGGAGCGGCGGAGGGCGGCGCGCAGAAGCCGGGGAAACGGTTCCAGCAGCAGCGTGACGGCGGAGACGATCCACGCCTGGTACCGACTGAAATGCTTGAACGCGTACAGGAGCCTGCTGCGAAGCGAATAGAACAGGCGGTGCGCCTTGACCTGTTCCGATGTTCCGCCCCCCTTGTGGAAAGCGGCGGCGTCCGCAAGGTAGTAGGCCGTGCGGCCCGTCGCTTTCGCTCTCAGGGAAAAATCGAGATCCTCCAGGTAGACGAAGAAACGTTCGTCGAATCCCCCGAGGACCTCGAACAAACCGCGGCGCACGCAGAAGAACGCTCCGATCACATGGTCCACCGCCCGACTCCTTTCATGATCGAACTCGCTCATGAAATGGCTCGGGAACAGCGAAGGGAGAAAAACGCTCGCGCCCACGGCGATCGAGACCATATGAAGCCAACCCGGAAACCGCGCGCAACCGCGTTGAACCTTCCCGTCCTCCCCGACAAGCTTCACTCCGCATATGCCCACCGATTCCGCGGCGCCGCTCGACATGAATTCGCATACCCCGGCAAGGGTTCCGCGCATGATCCGCACATCCGGGTTGAGGAACAGCACATATTCGCCCGCCGCCTCGACGGCCCCGCGGTTACAGGCCCTGGCGAACCCCAGGTTCTCTCCCGCGCGGATTACCGTGATCTCTCCCACGGAGCGGCAGAAGCTCAATGAATCGTCCGTCGAGCCGTTGTCGACGATTACGATCCTCCCCACCAGGCCGTCTCCGAACGCGACCACGGATTCGATGCACGCCTGCAATTGCCGCCCGGAGTTCCAGTTCACCACTACGACATCGACGGCCATGACCTATCTCATTCCCCAGGTCTCCCGGTCCTCGGGGCGTTTCCTTTCAGCAAGTGGTGATTGATGATCGCAACCGGCAGGAAAACGACCCACAGGTAATCGAATTTGCCCAGGTACGGATTGGTATTGCTGGCGATCAGGAAGCACGACATCGCGACCAGCACCGGGATCATGTACAAACGCAATTCCGGGTCGCGCCGGATGATACGGTAACCGTGAAAAACGATCCACACTATCCCGATCGCATACGACGCGATGCC
>JAJZRM010000056.1 GCA_021802685.1 Deltaproteobacteria bacterium
AGGGTTCAATCACGTGACCTTCCACCCCAACGGGGAGATTTCTGTCCACCCAGTGATCCTGCCGGCGGAGAGGATCAAGGAACTGAACTCCCACCTGATGCTCTTCTATACCGGCATCAAGCGGACAGCCGCCAACGTGGCTGACAGCTTCGTGAATGAAATCGAGGCGAAGAAGCGCCAGCTCCGGATCATGAAGGACCTCGTCGAGGAAAGCCTCTCCCTCCTGAACAGCGGAGAGGACATCCGGGGATTCGGAGAGTTGATGCACGAGGCCTGGGCGGCAAAGCGCAGTCTGAGCCTTGCGGTGTCGAACGGGCACGTGGACAAGATCTACGGGAGAGCCATCGAGGCGGGAGCCATCGGTGGGAAGCTGACCGGCGCCGGCGGTGGCGGCTTCATGCTGATCTTTGTGCCTCCAGGGCGCCAGCAGGAGGTGCGGGATGCGCTATCGGATCTCATCTATGTACCGTTCCAGTTCGACTTCGCAGGGAGCCAGATCATCTACCACACACGCGAGGAGGATTTCAGCAACATCGAGTCCGAGCGGGGCCGCCAGACGATCACCGGTTTCCAGGAGTTGAGTGATATCCAGGCTTGCGAGCGCCTCGAGACCTTGAGGAGGGATGGGGAATGAACGTCCGGAAGACGACGCTGAACAAGGTTCTTCTGTTTCAGCCGGAGGTGTTCGAGGACCATCGCGGAGAGTACGTCGAGCTCTACAACCGGGAAGCATTCTCCCGCGCGGGTCTGCCGCTCGAATTCGTCCAAGACGACGTCTCTGTCTCCTCCAGGGATGTGCTGCGGGGGATCCATGGGGACCGCGTCACCTGGAAGCTGGTCTCCTGCCTGCTCGGGCGGTTCTACCTCGTCGTCGTCAACTGCGACGAATCCTCCGCCGCATTCGGTAAATGGGAGGCGTTCACCCTGTCCGAGAGGAACCGGCATCAGATCCTCGTTCCCCCCCTGCACGGGCTGGGACACCTGGCGCTGTCGGACCGTATCATGTTCCATTACAAGCAGACGACCTATTACGACCCGTCCCAACAGTTCACGTATACGTGGAACGACCCGCGTTTCGCAATCTGGTGGCCGGTTAAGTCGCCGGTGCTGTCGCGGCGGGACGAGGCGGGACGTTATGCCGATTAGTCGCCGCGAAGCGCGGGCAGGGGGAGGGAAGATGAGCGGCGCGATCCCGTTGGCGTTGGAGTGCATCAGGGAAAAAGCGGATTGGGTGCGCCGTCAGACGCTCCTGCTCCATCGCCGATCCCCCGAGACGCGGCTTGCTTCATCGCTTTCCTGCGTCGAGATCCTCACCGTCCTTTATTACGGAGGATTCATTCGATTTGACGCCCTTGAACCGCTACGGGAAGACCGGGACCGGCTTGTCATCAGCAAGGGGCACGGCTCGATTTCCTTCTTTCCGATCCTTTCGGACCTCGGATTTATCGACTCCTCTGAACTTGACAAGATCGCCCGGCCGGACGGGATACTCAAAGCCATTCCCGACCCGCTCATCCCAGGGTACGAAACGCTGAATGGCTCCCTTGGGCAGGGGCTGGGCGTGGCGTGCGGGATGGCGCTGGGGATCAAGCATCGCGGGACCGGTCAGAAGGTGTTCGTCCTCTCCGGGGACGGAGAGCTGTACGAGGGGTCGGTATGGGAAGCGGCCATGTTCGCAGCGCACCACCGGCTGGGCGACCTCGTGATGATCATCGACAACAACGGCCGGAGCATGCTCGATTACTGCCGGAACATCATGGATCTTGGCCCTCTCGATGCACTCTTCCGGGCGTTCGGGTGGGAGACGCTGGTCGTGGATGGCCACGACATCGGTGCGCTTGCGACCTGCTACAGAGAGGCACTTGCCAACCGCTCTGGACGTCCCTGCGTCGTCGTTGCGAACACGGTGAAGGGGAAGGGGGTCCCCTCCCTCGAAGGGGACGCACTGGCTCACATCCGAATGCTTGCTCCGCTCGAGGTCGACAGGATCCTGGAGTGCGCAAATGGGGAGTGACGGAATGCTGATGCGGGATGTCCTGATCCACCGCATCCATAAGGGGATGCGGGAGGACGAAAAGATCTTCCTTTTGACGGCCGACATGGGGGCGCCCGCCCTCGACCGTCTCCTGGTGGAGTTTCCCGACCGGTGCATCAATGTGGGGATTGCGGAGCAGAACCTCGTTTCCGTGGCGACGGGTCTTTCGCTTGAGGGGTTCACGGTCTTCGCCTACGGAATTGCCCCATTCATCACCATGCGGGCCTACGACCAGACTCGGGTCGGATTGTCCCTTCTGTCCCATCTACGGGCATTGAACGTGATCCTCCTCGGAGTTGGCGTCGGGTTCAGCTACGAGGTTTCCGGTCCGACCCACCATTGCGTGGAAGACCTGACCATCATGAGGCTTCTGCCGAATATGGCGGTCTGCTCGCCTGGAGACGGGGCCACCGTGGAAGCGTTCTACGAGTTCGCGCTGACCGAGCCCGGTCCCAAGTATCTCCGGCTCGACGCAAAGCCGGCTCCCGCGATCTACGAGAGTATTTCGGAGGTCGACTTCCGCCGCGGCTTCCATGAATTCCCGGGTTCCGGTGATGCGTGCATCGTTTCCACCGGGTACCCGACGCAGAGAGCGCTCCGGCTCCGGGAGGAGATGGAACGCGAGGGAGTCCGCATCGGGGTGGTTGATATGTTCCTGCTCCAGCCTATGGACGATGCCGCGTTGGCGAAAGTCCTGTACAAATACCGCCGGATCTTCTCCTTCGAAGAGTCGTTCATCGGCAAAGGAGGCCTCGACGCCCTCGTGTCGAACGTCCTACGGCGATTTGGGGTTCCCGCGACGCTTGAAAGCTTCGGACTTTCCGGGGGCTACGTGTTCGAAAACGGGGGGCGGGAGCACCTCTACAGGGTCTACGGAATGGACGATGAATCGATCCTCGGAAGGCTCCGGTCCGTTCCCTCCCCGCCATTCCGGATTCCGGCGTAGCGGTGAAAGGGTGACGATGGAACGGTCCGTGGATTTGTTGTTGATCAACCCGGGGGGCAGGGGGCAATCCTACCAGGGCCTCGGAGAATCACTTTCCGCGATCGAGCCGCCGGTGTGGGCGGGACTTCTCGCGACGTTCACGCGGCTGCGCGGCCGATCCGTTGCTGTCCTCGACGCTAACGCGGAAAATCTGTCTCCTGCCGAGGTGGTGGAACGTGTGCAACGGAAATCCCCGCGTCTGACCACCGTTGTGGTCTACGGCCATAACCCGTCCGCATCGACGCAGGTCATGCCGGCCGCCGGGGAGATCTGTCGCGAGATTCGTACCCGCGGTTCTGAAACGGCGACCTTGCTCGTTGGAGGCCACGTCGCCGCGCTCCCGGAACGGACTCTCCGGGAGGAGACGGTGGATTACGTCTGCGACGGAGAGGGGCCGTACACGATCGTCGGTCTCCTTGACGCGCTCCACTCGACGGGCGTGCGGGGAGTGGAATCGGTCCCCGGGCTCTGGTACCGGATTGGGAAGGAGATACGTCACACTCCCCCTGCGCCGCTGGTCGGAGACCTCGACGGAGAGATGCCGGGCGTGGCGTGGGACCTCCTCCCAATGGAAAAATACCGGGCGCACAATTGGCACTGTTTCGGCGAGATGTCCCGGACTCCGTATGCGTCCATTTACACTTCCCTCGGATGTCCTTTTCGCTGCGCCTTCTGCTGTATCCAGGCGCCCTTCCGGGCGGGGGCATCCGATTCGGGCAATGGCGATGTTCCGAATTCCTACAGGATGTGGAAGCCCGAAACGGTGATCCGGCAGATCGACACGCTGGTGAAGGAATACGGGGTCCGCAATTTAAAGTTCGCCGATGAACTGTTCGTGCTCCATCCGACGCACGTCGATGGGATCTGCGATCTCATCCTCCAGCGGGGATATGACCTGAACATCTGGGCGTATGCCCGTGTGGACACGATCCGTCCGGAGATGCTTCCCGTGATGCGGAGGGCCGGCATCCGATGGCTCGCGCTCGGCATAGAGACGGCCAGCGCCCGGGTTCGTAAAGACGCGAGGAAGGGATACCGGACGGAGAGGATTCGGGAAGCGGTAGCCTCCATCCATGGGGCGGGGATCCATATCATCGGAAATTTCATCTTTGGCCTCCCCGAAGACGACGGGGGCACCTTGAGGGAGACTCTGGATCTGGCCAAGGATTTGAATTGCGAATTCGCAAACTTCAATTGTGCCATGGCGTACCCAGGGTCCGCCTTGTACGATACGGCGTTGAGGGAAGGCTGGCCCCTCCCTGAAAAGTGGGGAGGGTATTCCCAGTATTCGCTCGATTCCAGGCCCCTGCGCACGCGTTCCCTGCCTGGGGAAACCATTCTCCGTTTTCGCGACCGGGCATTCGAAGCCTATTTCTCCAATCCGACATATCTGGCAATGATGCGGAGGACCTTCGGCGGAGCGTGCCATTCTCAACTGAAGGAGATGGTTTCCCACAAACTGGACCGGCAACCTCGCTCTGATGTTCGTTGCGAACGGAAGGGGGCGGGGGGGAGATGAATGGCGTGGGATTGCGGAACGTGTACCTGAATGAGTACAACGTGATGTTGGATCGAACTACGTATCTTCCCATCGTCTCCGGATTGTTGCAGGCGTACGCGGATACGCGGCCCTTCGTGGCGGACCAGTACCGCTTCATGCCGGCCCTTTTTCTCAGGGAGGATCCGGAGCGGATCCTCGGGCGTTACGATGAGCCGGTCGTAGCAGGGTTCTCCACCTTCATGTGGAACGAGCAGCTCTGCCTACGGGTTGCGGAAGGGGTCAAGAGGAGGTTCCCGGGTTGTTTCGTCCTGTTCGGGGGAAGGCAAATCCCCGGAAACGGGACGGCTTACCTTCGGGAACACCCCTTCCTCGACGCGACGGTTTCTGGGGAGGGAGAGGAGTCTTTTGCCGACATCCTCGAACGGCTTGCGGCCACCCGGGACATGTCCGGAATCCCCGGCGTCTCGTGGAGGAACCCCCGGACAGGGGAGATCATCGCGAACCGGGAGGAGCGTCCGTTTGACCCGAACATCGACCGTTTCGTCTCTCCATACCTTTCCGGGATCTTCCGTCCGCTGTTGGAAACGAACATGGATATCGAATTCCAGGCGATCCTCCAGACCAACCGCGGATGTCCGTTCACCTGCGCCTACTGTTCTTGGATGAAAGGTCCGCGGATGCGATATTTCTCCATGGAGCGAATCGCGTCGGAGATCGACTGGTGCGCCAGCAACCGGATCCGGTACATTTTCAACGCCGATTCGAACTTCGGAATTCACAAGAGGGATCTCGATGTGGCGCGTCATCTGGTGGAGGTGAAGGAAAGGCACGGGTTCCCCGAAAAGTTCCGCTCCTGTTTTACGAAGAATGCGGACGAGAGGATCTTCGAGCTGGCCATGCTCCTGAACAAGAGCCGGCTCGAGAAGGGGATCACCCTAAGTTTCCAGAGCCTCAACGAGACGGCATTGAGGAACGTCGGAAGGCAGAACATTCGCCTGTCGACCTACAGGAATCTCCTCAGGAAAATGAACTCGCAAAACGTCCCGGTCTATACGGAGCTGATCCTCGGGCTGCCAGGGGAAACATCCGCCAGCTGGATCGAGGGTGTGGAGCGCATTTTCCAGTCCGGGCTGAAGGGGCAACTCTTCGTCTATCCGTGCGAAGTCTATCCGAACACCGGCATATCGGATCAGAAGTACCGCAGGAAACACGGGCTTGTCACCCGCAGGATCCTCTTGACCGAAATCCACGGTTCCGTCCGGGAGGAACAGTCCGTCCCGGAGTATCAGGAGATCATCGTCTCCACGAGCGACATGCCCTTGGACGAGTGGCGGCGGATGCTGGTTTTTTCCTGCGTGACCATGCTTCTGTGGAGCTTGAAGCTCGGGATTTTCCTGCTGAAGTACTTGGCTGCAAGGTTTTCCGTCAAGATCACGGACTTCGTGATCTTCCTGATTGCGGAAGCCAACGGACCGGTCATCCGGGGGGAATTGGAATTCTTGGGCGACCGCATGGAGAGGATCGTCTCCAACGGGGAGGGAAGAGGGGTGGATCTTCCGGAATTCGGAGGGATCTACTGGGATCTCGAAGAAGCCTGTTTCCTGAGGGTTTCCCGGGAATGCGAAGCGTTCTACCGCGAATTGTCCGTCCTGGCATCGGAGTATCTGGAGCGGGAAGGCGTCCGATGCGACCCGGAGGAATTGAAGGAGGTCATCCGCTACCAAAGGATCCGTTCTTCTCTGCTGGACGTAACGGAAAACAAGATGGTCCGATTCCAATATGATGTGCCGGGGTACATCGACAAGGTCATGAATGGGGAGGAGCCTGCCCTTTCTAGAGAGCACCGGGAGATGGAGGTCCAAACCCGGGGGTTCGGGGACGACCTGGTACGGTTTGCCAGGGAAACCATCCTCTGGGGGAGGAAGAGCGACAATCTGTTGAATCCGGTTCGGTTGACGGAAATGGCCGGGGAAGGCGGGAGGGAACGATGCCGTATCTCCTGATCGGCAAACCGGCGACCGCGTTTTCCATGACCGACGCGAAACGCACCTGAAGCGCGAATGGATCCCTTGGACGCAGCCATTTTTCGCGACATGGACCCTGAAGCGTTTGCGCGGCTTCTCGGAACTTCTACGGACCGCTTGTCGCCCGGATGCCTTCGGCTTCTGGGGAGCATGGATTTCCGTCACCGGGTCCTGAAGGGCGAGGAGAGGGACGCTCTTCTGACGGATGTCATCAGGCGGATACTCGAGGAAGAACTTCCCGTGTCCGGAGAAGCCAGGCGCGAAGCGTGGGAAAAAGGGTGGGGAGAGAACCTGCGGCGTTTCGTGGAGTCGGGGGGTGAACCGGAGCAATTGGTGCCGGGGTACATACGCCCTGGGCAGTTGTTGCGGTTCGCCGGGGAGTATATCGCGCCCTGCCAGCCGGATTTCCTCTGGAATTTCTACACGGTGTACCGCCGTTTCGTTTTCGAGGAATACCTTGCGGAGGCCGGGCAGATCTTCGAATTCGGTTGCGGGCCGTGCACCAATCTCCTCATGATGGCCGAACTCTTCCCCGGCAAGAGGATCGTCGGGGCCGACTGGTCGCACGCCTCCGTGGCGTTGGCGGAACGGGTCGCGGTGGTCCATGGCCTCCGTATCGAGGGGCGCCTGTTCGACATGTTCCGGCCGGACTACCGGCTCGATATCGGCGGCGGTGCGGTGATCACGCTCAACGCGTTGGAGCAACTGGGGGAGAAACACGAGGCGTTCCTGTCGTACCTCCTGTCGAAGGGGCCGGCCGTAGTCGTCAATTCCGAGCCGTTCGCCGAGTTGTACGACGAGGGGAACCTGCTGGACTCTCTCGCGCTGCGGTACCACCGGAAACGGGGATACTTGGAAGGCTACCTCACCCGGCTCAGGGAGCTCGAGGCGGAAGGAAAGATCGAGATCCTCGGAACGAAAAGGGTTTCCGCCGGGAGCCTTTTCCACGAGGGGTATTCGCTGGTCGTCTGGAGACCCATCCGGAAACCGGTTCCACCGGAAAAAAACCTCTCTTGTCGAAGCGGGACGAGGGACAGGAGGGATAGATAATTTATGAAAATCCTATTCATTCCCCTCGAGTTTCCCACGTGGGCGGACGCAAGCCACTTTCCGTACCCGGCGAACTACGGTATTGAGGAAGGGTTCGCGGCAAGCGGAGTCGAATACGCGACATTGCCGGCCCTCTTCGGAACGACGCCATCGGACTCCTATTCCTGGCTCCATTATGCCCGGCAAATATTCGAAGGGGAGCGGTTCGACCAGGTCTGGATAGAAATTGTCCACAGCACGTACGACGAGGAGTTCCTTGCGTGGGTGAAATCCGTCGCGCCCGTCCGGATCGGATTCTGTTGGGAAAGTTGCGAAATGGACTCCCGGGAACGGGTCAACAACCCGGAAGGAGCGGAACGGAGGCAGCGCAATCTGGCGAAGAACCTCCCCTTCATGACCCATCTCGTGATGATCGACGAGAGGGACGTCGAGGCCATGAACGCCGAGGGGAAGGTTCGTGCGAAATGGATCTACGATGCGGGCTTTGTGCCGCGGCGGTTCGTTTCCGGGGATTTCCCTCGGAAGCGGACCGGCAGGGCGCTTTTCTTCGGGACGTTGTACGGTGACCGGAAATCGTGGTTGGAGCATCCCGAACTGAAGGATTTGCTCGTCCGGCCCGAGGCTTCCGGCGAATTAGATACCCCCCTACCCCGGATGTTCAATGACCTGCACGCGATCATCATGAGGAGATTGAGCCGGGAGGGGCCGGGCGGGGCGAAAAAAATGCTCCCCGAATATCTCGATGCGGTACGAACCGTGCGAAGGGAGGCTTTTTCCCTATGGCTGGGCGACCTCAAGGGCGGATCGGCGGTAGTTAACTTGCCCCAGTTCGCCAAGGCGTACGCCGGCCGTGTCCTCGAGGGTATGGCGACCGGGCGCCCCGTAGTGACATGGGAGATTCCGGACCGGCCGAGGACCCGGGCCCTGTTTCGGGATGGTGAGGAGATTCTCCTGTACCCGAAGGACGATCCGGGGGCCCTTGCCGCGCACCTTCGGCGCCTGCGTGATGAGCCCGGTTTGGCCGAGCGGATAGCCCGCAATGCCATGCGGAAGCTCCGGGAGGGTCACACGGTAGAACTCCTTGTTCAGCAGATCCTGGCATGGGTGGAAGGGAAGGATCAAGCCTCCAAGGGAAAGGGGGAAGATTGCGTCCGCGGCCCCGCTCCGCCCTCCCATTCGCCGCCGCACCCCGATGCCGGCGCGGCGGTCGCCTCCTCGATCTCCCCGGGGGACCTGGTCTTCGATGTCGGGGCGAACCTCGGAGCGAAGGCCGAGAAATTCCTCTCTCTCGGTGCAAGGGTGGTCTGCATCGAGCCGCAGTCCAAGATGGTGGAGACGCTCCGGGGAAAATTTCGGGAGATGGGCGCCGTAACGGTGGTCGGGAAAGCCCTTTCCGATTCACCGTGCGTCCTGACGATGTCGATCTGCGACGAAGCCCCGACGATATCCACCTTTTCCGAGGAGTGGATGCACGGGCGATTTTCCGAATACCGATGGGACCGGAAGGAGCGGGTCGAGGCGACGACGCTGGACCTTCTCGTTCAAGAGTTCGGCGTCCCGAAATATTGCAAGATCGACGTCGAAGGATTCGAGCTGCAGGTACTGAGAGGATTGACGAAACCCGTGCCGCTCCTTTCGTTCGAGTTCACGAAGGAATTTTTCTCCAACGCGCTGCGCTGCATCGAATACCTGTCGATCCTCGGGTATCGTGATTTCAACTTCAGCCTCGCGGAGTCGGAGACCTTCTCGTTTTCCAGTTGGGTCGCGGCGTCGGAAGTGATCAGAGCGCTGGAGAAGATCGAGGATCCGCTTCTTTGGGGGGATATCTACGCCCGGTTCCAACCTGAGTATACGAGGCCGGCCGCATCCGTCCCGGACGCGCCACCGGCAGAGCTTTCCCCGGATGCCTTCCTCCGTGAAGCCGCTGAAAGGGGATTGTGGCGGAAAGGGGAACCGCTCCGCCTCCACCTCGGGTGCGGGGAAATCCGTATGGACGGATACGTCAACGTGGATTATCCGCCCTCCGAGCACAACGTCATGCGGACCGTCGCGGACGTCCACGCCGACATCGCGAAGTTGGTCCTGCCGGACCGGTCCATCGACGAGATTCGGTTGCACCACGTCTTCGAGCATTTCAACCGCGTTACCGCTCTTGCGCTGCTTATCCGGTGGCACGGCTGGCTCAAGGTTGGAGGAAAACTCGTCATCGAAACGCCCGATATCGTCGGAAGTGCGAAAACGCTTCTTTCCGACGTCCCGCTAGTCGTGAAGATGGGAGTGGTGCGTCACCTGGCCGGAGACCAGGCTGCGCGTTGGGCGTACCACGTCGATCACTGGTTCCCCGAGCGGTTCGAACACACATTGAGCGCGCTGGGGTTCGACGGGGTCGTCGCCAGCACCTCCTCCTGGCCGATGCCTCCGTACCTGTCCAACGTGGAAGTCACCGCCCGGAAAGACCGCACGGTGCGGATCGTGGATCAACTCGCCGCCGCGGACCGGCTGTTGCTGGAAAGCACGGTGGCCCCAGCCGAAAAGCCGACGTGGGAAATCTGGCGCCGTCAACTTCGTGATGCACTCCAGGATGGAGGGAAGCCGGAGTCCCTGCCAGATCGGATTCCCGTTGCCTGCAAGGAGACCGCTCGCCTGGAGGAAACATACCGGTTTTACGAGGAAAACCTCTTATGCCCGGAGACGCATGAAAGGCTCCGGCACCGCGGGTGTTTCCTCGAAAGCCGAAGCGGCAGGAAATACCGGATGGAAAACGGCATCCCCTGTTTCGTCGGAGGGGATTTGACGGAATCCCAGAAATCGGAGTTGGAGTTCACGGAAAATTACATCCGCGAGATCATCGAGGGGAAAAACACTCTTTACGATCCAGGACGGATATATGCACAGGTCGAGGTCTGCTGGAAGTGGGCGACCCCCTGGGTCAACGGGGAAACGGTTACCTCCGACACGAGGATCATCTGCGTTGGGGGATCGTTCGTCGACGATCTCCCCCATGTGGAATCCTCCTACAAGTTCAATGTCGACCCCCTGGCCCACAGGTATTTCGGGATCCACCCGGAGCTATGCGAGGCGAACACCCATTACATCGTGGCCTCCGCGGAAAAGCTCCCGTTCGGAAACGAGTATGCCGACATCGTCTACATGAGAAACAGTCTGGATCACACGGCGAACCCGATAAAGTGCCTCCAGGAAGTCCACCGGGTCCTGAAGGGGAACGGCCGGTTGTTCCTCGGGGTATACTTCAATTCCTCCTTCATTAATGAGCACGAGTCCACCGTGATCGACGAGGAGTTCCTCTCTTCCAACATCGACCCGCTCTTCCATGTCGAGCACAGGGAAATCCAGGATGTCCAGCAGCAGAGGAGTATCGGGGGCAAGAAAACCGGCTTCATGCATCTCGTCTGCCGGAAACGTCCGGGAGGG
>JAJZRM010000057.1 GCA_021802685.1 Deltaproteobacteria bacterium
CGTACCCGATGGCTCCCGGCGTTTGCTTGACCACTCCCGCGACGCCCTCGTTCCCCTTGCCGCCCAGCCCCACCGGCCAGTTGACGGCGGCGCCGCGGCCCACTCTGGTCTTCCATTCGGCGTTCACGGTCGACAGGTAGTTCGTGAAGATGTCCGTCGTTCCCGACCCGTCGGAACGGTGGGCGACGACGATGTCTGCGGCGGGGAGCTTCACCCCCTTGTTCCATTCCGCGATCTTCGGGTCATTCCACTTCGTGATTTTCCCGAGGAAGATGTCGGCAAGCACGTCCTGTGTGAGACGCAGGCCCGCCTCCACGCCTTCGAGGTGGTACACGACCGAGACCGCGCCCATGGCCATCGGCAGGTGGAAGATGGGGCCGGGGAGCTTCCCCATCTGCTCTTCCTTCATCGGCGCGTCGGTGGCGCCGAAGTCCACGGTCCCCGCCGTGATCTGCTTGATCCCGCCGCCCGAGCCGATGGACTGGTAGTTGAACTTCACGCCCGGGTTCGCGTTGGAGTACTCGTAGAACCATTTGGAGTAGAGCGGGTAGGGGAACGTCGCCCCTGCACCGTTGATCGCCACCTCGGCGGACGCGCCGGGTACGGCGGAGAACGACATGGCGAGAACGGCCACCGCTCCTGCAACAATTCCGATCGCTCTGCGCATCGATACCTTCCTCCAATGCATGGATTTCGCCCCAAGGGCCAATGAAAATACGGTATTTAATCGGGATCAAGCAGGTGTGAGGGCAATGTTAAGTTGGTGTTAAGAAGCGCTGGAAAAACAGGCATGAATTAACGGCCTGTCACCGATTCGGCGTCCTTCCGGGGAACTTTTTGTTGATTCTCTCGGAAACCGATTCTATCATTTGCGCAATTACAATCAGAGGGGGTAGTCCGATGAGGAAAGTGGCGGTTTGCACGGCTTTGGTCGTAGCGGTGGTCTTTGCCTTCGGCGTGGCGTTCGCCGCGCCTCCCGACAAGACGGTGATCAAGGAAATGCAGAAGGTCAAGGCGCCGGTGGCCTTCAACCACAAGGCGCACGCCGACTTCGCCAAGGCGTGCAACAAGTGCCATCATGCGGACGCGGCGGGCAAGGAGCAGAAATGCTCCAAGTGCCACGGCGACAAGACCGAAGGGAAGAAGGTCTCCTTGAAGGAGGCGTTCCACACGCAGTGCAAGGGGTGCCACCAGGCGGAGAAGAAGGGCCCCACCAAGTGCGACGACTGCCATAAGAAGTAGCAGGCGCTTCCACCGCCCTCGAAGCGGCTTGCGGGAAGCGGGACGAACGGGAAAACGTTCGCCCGCTTCCCGCGCTCTCCTTATCTCGATTCATTAAAGTTTTTCCTGATTCCGCCGATACCCAATGCATCATATTTGGCGAAACATGCCTTCAGGGGGTATCCGATGCGGAAAGTGGCGGTCTGCACGGCGTTGGCCGTGGCAACGGTTTTTACCTTCGGCGCGGCGTTCGCCGCGCCCCCCGGCCAGATGATTCTCAAAGAGGTTCAGAAGAACAGGGGGCCGGTTCCCTTCGGTCACAAGGCGCATGCGGAGATGTTCAAGCCTTGCGCCACGTGCCATCACAAGGACAAACCGGGGAAGGAGCGGAACTGCTCCACGAACTGCCATGGCGGCCCGACGATGAAAGAGGTCTTCCACGAGCAGTGCAAGGGGTGCCACATGAAGGAGAAGAGCGGCCCCGTCAAGTGCGACGGATGCCATAAGAAATAAGGCGTTCTTTTCCCGGTCCTACGGCGCCGTGTCGGACGGGGCGGAAGGGAACGCTTCCGCCCCCGTTGCCCTCGCACGCCGCAAGATTTGCCTCAAGCGGTTTTCCTTTCCTGGAATCGGCCCAGGCTCCACGCCGCCGCCCAGCGGACGACCTGGTTCTCGTCGTTTTTCGAGCAGGCCTGCAACGCGACGACCGCCCTGCGATCCCTGATCTTCGCCAGGGCCAGCGCCGCCTTCCGGCGCACATCCGGATCCAGGTCGTTCAAAGCGGATATAAGGGGGTCCACGGCTCTAGCGTCCCGCAGCACCCCCAGCAGCCGCGCCGCTTCCCACCGGACGTTCGGGTCTTCATGATTCAGCGCCTCGATCGTGCACTCCAATTTGGCGGCATGAGGCGCACCGGTCATGTCGGTCATGTATCTTCCCCTTGGCAACGGGCGATGATTCGTCGGGATACGAGAGGTATATCCTCGGACTCGTTCCGTGAGATGCTACCACCGGGTTTCCCGTTTTGCAACCGTGCGGAATACCGGGTCGGGGGAGGGCCGCCGTGAAAAAGGAAAAGAAAGAAATCATCAATAAAATCGGCAGATTCGTCGAGCCGTACCGGGTTGTCCGGGGGAAAAAATTCCGTCTCGGGGACTTCGACCCGGGGGACACGGGCGGCCTGGGATCCGACCGGAAACCGCTGGCCGGGGAGCTGCTGGTCCAAGGGGTGCGATGGCTCGCCGAGGAGCAGGTCAAGCTCTACGCCCAGGACCGACATTCGCTGCTTCTCGTCTTCCAGGCGATGGACGCCGCCGGGAAGGACAGCACCATCCGCCACGTCATGTCGGGCGTGAACCCGCAGGGGTGCCAGGTATTCTCGTTCAAGCAGCCGTCCATGGAGGAGCTCGACCACGACTACCTTTGGCGTTACCATGCCCGCCTTCCGGAGCGCGGCCGCATCGGCATCTTCAACCGGTCGTATTATGAAGAGGCGCTCGTGGTGCGCGTGCATCGGGAACTGCTCGAACGGCAGAGGATCCCCCCGGACCTGGTGACGCGGGACATCTGGAAGCAACGGCTCGAGGACATCGCGGGATTCGAGCGGTACCTGGCGCGGCAGGGCACGACGGTGCTCAAGTTCTTCCTGAACCTGTCGCGCAAGGAACAGAAGGCCCGCTTCCTGGAGCGGCTCGACCGGCCCGAAAAAAACTGGAAATTCTCCTCGGCCGACGTCTCCGAACGGAAGCACTGGGACGGATACATGGAGGCGTACGAGGACGCCATCCGCCGCACGGCCGGCAGGGATGCTCCGTGGTACGTGGTCCCGGCGGACAACAAGTGGTTCACCCGCCTGGTGGTCGTGGCGGCCGTCGTGGACGCGCTCCGGCGGCTGGACCTGTCGTATCCCGAAGTCGGTGAAGCCCGGAAAAAGGAGCTGGTTCGGGCGCGCCGGGCGTTGATGGGCGAAAGGGGGTAGCCCTGTCCCCGTTCATCCTTCCGGCACATCGGCGAGGCGGGAGATCATCCCCTTGCCGTCCGCCCTCCAGAGGAACTTCGCGCTTCCCTTCGAAACGTCGTTGCCGGTTTCCATGGCCGCCACCGCTCCCTTCCGGAACGGGAAGCTCTCCGCCGCAGGGGACAGCAGGTAGGCGGACAGGATCCCCATGTCCGGCTCGTGCCCGACGAAGGCCGCTTCCCGGAAATCCCCGGCCCCGGCGAGCAAGGAACGGAGCGCCTGGTGGTCGAACCCTGGCGACAGTTCCCGCGCCACCACGATGTCGCCCCGGAATTTCAGCCGCTCCGAGAGGATCTCCGCGGTCTGGACGGCGCGCAGAAGGGGGCTTGTGAAGATGACGCCGGGGGCGGCTCCCGCCTCGCGGACCCGGCGGGCGATATCCCGGAAAGCGAGCCGGCCCTTCGCCGTCAGGTACCGGCGCGCGTCCGGCATGGCGCCCGAACGTTCGATCGCCTCGGCGTGACGGACGAGGTACAGCTTCATGCGGATTCCATGGGAAGGCGGATGATGAATCGCGTCCCTTCCCCCAGGCGGCTCCTCACGTGGATGCTCCCGCCGTGGGACTCCACGATATGCCTGGCGATGGAGAGCCCCAGGCCGGTGCCGCCCAGTTCCCGGGAACGTCCCTTGTCCACCCTGTAGAACCGTTCGAAGAGCCGCGGCAGGTGTTCCGTCGAGATTCCCGGACCGTCATCCGCCACCTCGAGCACACAGGTCTCCTCTTCGACCTTGCCGGAAACCGTGATCCGCCCGCCATCCTTTCCGTACTTGATCGCGTTTTCCACCAGGTTCGAGACGGCGAGCGCCAGCTTCCGGATATCGGCACGGAGGGCGCCGTCCCCCGCGGCCACCTCGAGCGTTTTCCCCGCCCGTTCCGCCGCGGATCGATGAAGGTCGCCGACCCGGGAAAGAAAAGCCGGCAGGGAGGTCTCCTCCTTCTTGATGGCCGTCGCGCCGGACTCGGCCCGGGACAGTTCCAGCAAATCGTCGATGAGCCTCTCCATCCGGATGGCGTTGGCGTGAGCGGTCTCGATGAACGCCGGTTCCGGGGTTCCCCCTTCCCGGATCGCGTCCTGGAACGCCTCGAGGTATCCCCGGACGTTGGTCAAGGGGGTCCGCAGTTCATGGGAGGCGTTCGAGACGAAGTCGCTCTTGATCTGCGAGAGCCTCCGCTCCTCCGTGGTATCCCTGAGGGTTAGGAGCACGTCCGCCCCCGCTTCCCCCCGGTACCGGACCGTCGTGCCGGAGAGCCGGACCGTACGGTCCCCTTCGCGCGTCTGCAAAGAGATGTCCCGTGGCTTCGTTTCGCCTCCCCGCATCCATTCGTCGATGAACGCGAGGACCTGCGGCAGGCGGATCACCTCCGCGTAAGGCCGGCCTTCCCCCATCGTTTCCGACGTGTCGAGAATCGTTCCCGCCGCGCGGTTCATCATCCGGACGGTCCGGTCCGAGGCGACGACGATCACCCCGTCCGAGAGGCTGGCGAGCATCGTCGCCAGGCGCGCCTTTCCCGCGTCGAGCTGGCCGATCGTTATCGCGAGCTGCGACGCCATGCGGTTCATCGCCTCGGCCATGTCCTCGACCTCGTCTCCCGTGCGGATCTGGAGGGTGCGCGAGAGGTTGCCGGAGCCCATCTCCCGGGCGGCCGCCTGCATCTCCGCGAGCGGCCCGGTGATCCTCCGGGCCAGCCAGGCGGCTCCCGCCAGGATGAGCACGAGCGCCGCGAAACCCGTTCCCCAAATGACCGCGGTGATCCGCCAGAGGCGCCCGGCGAGATCGGAGCTCGGGACCGCGGCCCGGGCGGCGCCGATGACCTCGCTTTCCCCCAGGATCGGCAGCGCGGCGTATCTCATCTCCTTCCTGACGGTGATGCTTCTCCGTTGGGAAAACCCCAGCGTCCCCGACAGGGCATCCCGGATCTCCGGGCGGTGCGCGTGGTTCTCCATCCCCCGCACTCCCGCCGCGCCGACGGCGGAGTCCGCCACCACGGTGCCGTCGGGAAGCACGATGGTGAGGCGCGTGTCCGACATTTTCCCGAGGAGGTCGCCTTTCTCCGCGATTTCGGCCATCGGCAGCGGCCGGGCCGCGAGGAGGGGGCGGAACGTTTCCGCCACGAGGCGCGCCTTGGCCACGAGGGCCTCGTCCGCGTCCGCCATGACGAAGCTGCGCACGATGAGAAAGCCGACGGCGCCCGCGAGGAACAGCGCGGCCCCCGCGATCGCGAGGTGGGTGAGGAAGAACTTCGCGGCGATGGAGAGGCGTCTTTTCAAGCGTGTTATTAGTCTTCCCGCAGCTTGTAGCCGACATCCTTTACGGTTTCGATGGACTGGACGAGGAGGGGGATCTTCTGCCGGAGCTTGGCGATGTGGACATCGACCGTGCGGTCGATCACATGGGTGTCCTCTCCCCAGACTTTCCGCAGGATCGCCTCGCGGGAAAGGACGCGGCCCGGGGAGGACAGAAGGGCCCGGAGGATGCGGAACTCCTTGGAGGTCAAGGCGACGAGGTCTCCGCGGACCCGCACCTCGTGGCGCGCGATGTCCATCCGGAGTTCCCGGTACTCGAACCCCGCCCCTTCCGTTTCCCGGTCCGCCAGGCGGCTGCGCCGGAAGATCGCCTTGATCCGCGCGACCACTTCCCGCGGGCTGAACGGCTTGGGGATGTAATCGTCGGCGCCCAGTTCCAGACCGACGACGCGGTCGGTCTCGTCCCCCTTCGCGGTCAGCATGACGACCGGCGTCCCCGCGATTTCAGGGGTCGACCGGATGGCGCGCAGCACTTCCAGGCCGTCGGCGTTCGGGAGAAGGATATCCAGGAGCACCAGGTCCGGCTTCTCTTTTTTCGCTTTGGCGAGGGCCGTCTCTCCGTCGGGAGCCAGGACGGGAGCGAACCCTTCCTTGCGCAGATAGTGGGCGAGCAGTTCCCGGATCTCCTTCTCGTCCTCGACGACGAGGATGGTTCGCGGCAATACGGCCTCCCGAGGATCGGACTGGGAACCCATTATATGGCCGGGGGCGGAAATGGTACAACCTTTCGGGCCGGTCCCGGGGTTCGCCGGGTTCACGGGATGGGATGGACCCAGAAGAATCCTCCCGGAAGCGGCAGGGGGTGTCGCGCGGAGATCTTCCTCAGGTCGCCCACATTCTCGCGGGCCAGGATGGCGAGCCGTTTCCGGTCGAGTTCGCCGCAGGGGATCGGCTTGCCGACGACGACGCGGTACCGGATGCCGCGCAGGCCCAGCAACCGGAACGCATGCGGGGCGAACGCCGCGTCGCCGTGCCAGCAGACGGCGTCCCGAATCGGCCCCACGGCCGGTTCCCCCCCGATCTCCACCACATCGATATGGACGGGAAGGACCGAACCGCCGGGAAGGCCGGCCACGGCGGCGAAGGGGGCTGTTTTGAACGGGAGGATGCCTTCGCCCCGGGTGGAAGTACCTTCGGGAAACACCAGGACGGTTTCTCCCGCGGAAATCCGCCGGTTCACTTTCCGGACGAATTCCTGCGAGGCGCCCCGGTTCCCCCGGTCGACGAAGACCGTCCCGGCGAGGCGCGACAGGAGGCCGATCGCGGGCCACCTCCCGACTTCCGCCTTCGAAACGAAGGTCCCCGGAAGAACGCTTCCGAGAACGGGGATGTCGGCGTAACCGAGATGGTTGGACACGGCGAGCCATGCCCCCGCCGCGGGGGGTTCCCCGACGACTTCGACCTCGACGCCCATGAGGGCGCAAACCGCGCGCGACCACGCCTTCAGGAACTTCGCCCGGTATTTCCCACGCCGCCCCGCGGGGAGGGCCCATGCGGTGGACGCGAGAGCGGACGCCAAGGGGAGGGAGACGCCGATGATCGCCGTCATGCGGAGAAGTCGACGCATCGGGTTTATGCGAGGAACCGCCGGCCGTACCGGCGCACGATGTCGCCGATCCTGGCCAGGACGAAGAAGTCGGTCGTCCCGAACTGGCGGTCGTACGCCGGCGGGCCGCACACCTTCGCCCCCAGGCGGAGATACCCCTTGAACAGCGGCGGGAGCTTGCGGAACGTGGAGGTATCGTCGCCCTTCGCCGTTCCAAGGAACGGAGGGACGTCGAACCCGCGCCTGGGGGTGACCCGCAGCTCCGGTTCGGCCTGAAAATTTTGCAGCAGCATCTCCTGGATCCTGGAAAGCTCCGCCGCGTCGGTCCCGTGGATGCTCGCGCATCCCATCAGCGCGTCGGCGCCGCACCGCCGGAGGTACTCCGCGATGCCCTGAAACAGCAGGCGGATGACCTTCCCGTCCCGGTACTCCGGCGCCACGCAGCTTCGCCCGAGCTCCAGGAGGCGCAGCCCGGACCGTTTCACGTTCGTCAGGTCGAATTCCGACTCCGAGTAGAACCCGAACGACGGCACGCGATCGAAGGAAAGGAGCCGATAGGTGCCCGCGAGGCGGTCCCGGGCGTTGTCGATGACGAGGAGATGGTCGCAGTGGCCGTCGAAGGCGTCCTGGTCCAGCCCGGTGGCCAGGGAGTGGTCGAGACCCAGGCGAAGTTCCAGGTTGAACACCTCGAACCGCAGCCTCTGGGCCTCGATCAGGTCGGCGCGGCCCGTGGCCAGGCGCAGCGCCAGGCCGTTGTCCTGCAGGAGGAGCGGATCCCCCGCCGGCCGGCGGAACGCGGGTCGACTGCGGGGGGCGGTCTCGGGGAGCGCGATGGACTGCTGCATGGGATGACCTCCTGGCGGTTTCGCCGCCGTTGGTTGGAGGAAGGATACAAGGGATGGATTAAGGGCGCGTTGCGGCCGGATAAAAAACGTGTATGAGACGGCGCCGCGGCGCCGCCGGTCTTAACCGTCTCTTAACACGTGTTGCGACATGTCCCCGATAGGATGATACGCCGGGGGCGGAGAGCGTCCCGGGACCGGAGGGGGGAGGAGCGTTGCAGAGACGAGCCGGGCATCCGCCCGGGCTGCGGAAGTTCCTGTGGGGCGTGGCGACCTCCGCGTTCCAGATGGAAGGGTCGTCCCGGTGCGACTGGACCCATTGGAGCGTCCGGGACGAGGCCGACCGCAAGGCGAGGTTGAACGGCGTGGGGCATCTCGCGCGCACCGAGGAGGACTTGGCCCTTCTTACGGATCTCGGCGTGGATGCCTACCGGTTTTCGGTGGAATGGAGCCGCGTGGTTCCCCGGCGGGGCGATTGGGACCGCAGGGAGATGGACCGCTACGTCCGGATCGCCTCCCTGCTGCGGGAGGCCGGGATCGAGCCCGTGGTGACGCTCCACCATTTCACCAACCCGTCCTGGCTGGTCGGGCGTGCGGGGTGGGAGGATCCGGCAACAGCGGAGGAGTTTCTGCGCTACGCGGAGCGGGCCGTGCGATGTCTTCGGGACGCCGTCCGGGTGTTCATCACGTTCAACGAGCCGAACGTTTTCGTCGCGGCGGGGTACCTCGGAGGGGTGATGCCTCCGGGGCGGAGGTGCGCCCGGGACGGGTTCGACGCGTTCGCGAACGTCTTCCGGGCGCACGCCGCCGTGTACGACATGATCCATTCGCGGGGAAGGGAGCGGGCGGCGGTCGGGGTGGCGCACAACATGGTATCGTTCCAGCCGGCTTCCAGGAATTCGGCGCTCGACGGGTGGGCCGTGAAAATAGCCCATTCCTTTTACAACATGGGGCTGATCGAAACGTTCCGGACCGGCACGTTTTCCGTCCGCGTCCCGTTCCTCATGGACGAGGAAACGCCCGTGGGAGTGCGGGACAAGCTGGACTTCCTCGGCGTGAACTACTACTTCCGCATGTTTCTCCGCATGTCCCCGTTGAAGTTGAAAGGGCCGGAGTATTTCTGGGAGGACCGCGACGGCCGCGGCCTCACGGAGACGGGCTGGGAGATCTACCCGAAAGGGCTGGAGGACGTCCTCCGGTCGGCTTCGCTTTCGGGCGTCCCCATCGTCGTCACCGAAAACGGAACCGCCGAGACAGACGACGCCCGGAAGATCGCCTACATGAAGGAACATCTGCGCGCCATGCACAGGGTGATCCGGGAAGGTGTGGACATTCGGGGATACTTCTGGTGGTCCCTGATGGACAACTACGAATGGCTTGAAGGCCTCCGCCCCCGGTTCGGTCTGTACCGGGTGGACTTCGAGACGCTGGAGCGCCGCCCCACCGCTGCGTCCTCGTATTTCGCCCGTTGGGTCCGCCGCAGAAAGGCCCGGGACGACGCCTCGCGAAGCAGGACGGCGTAACACACCCTTTACGCCGATTTCATTCCCCCGCAGCACCGGTCCGTTATATTTCCTTCCATGTCCAGCATGTTATGCGACTTCCACATCCACACCACCTGGTCCGACGGCTCGGTAGACCTGCCGGAGGTGGTTGACATCTACGGGCAGGCGGGGTTCGACGTCATCGCGATCACCGACCACGTCTACAACAGCGACAGCACCATCGGGGCATGGGCGGACCGGCTGAACAAGGCCGTGTCGGAGGAGAACTTTCCTCTTTATATGGAAGCCCTGCGGTCGGAAGCCGACCGCGCGATGCGGCGGTACGGCATGCTGCTCATCCCCGGGGTGGAAATCACGAAGGATTACCTCTCCGAGGAAGCGTCCGCGCATGTCCTGCTGTTGGGCCTGGAGAGGTACATATCGGCCGACCTGCCGTGGCTCGACATCTTCCGCGAGGCGCGGGGGCAGGAGGCGCTGGCCGTGGCGTGCCACCCCCATCATACCGACCATGAGGTCCATGACACGCTGTACTTCTGGAACCACCGGCAGAAGTACGCTCCGTTCTTCGACGCGTGGGAGGTGGCGAACCGCAACGACCTGTTCTCGGTGGTGAGCTTGAGCAACTACCCGATCCTCGCAAACGGGGATTTCCACAAGGCGCAGCACCTGTACTCCTGGAAGACGCTCCTGCCGTGCGGGAAGGACCTGGAGTCGGTGAAGGAGTGCATCCGGGACAACCGGGGAGTGGCGATCACCATGTTCCGCAACGGAACGGCGAGAGAATAATGAGGAGGGAAAGGGCATGATCCTCGCGCTGGAACTTCTCGCGGCCGCGTCGCTCGCGGCCTGCATCCTCCAATTCGGCTGCGTGTGGAGATCCCTCCGGCGGACGCGCCGGGAGGGAACGGAGGGAGGATCGGACCTCCCGCCCGTGTCGATCCTGAAGCCGTTGAAAGGCGTGGACGACCGGCTCCTGGACAACCTTTCGGACTTCTGCCGACTGGACTACCCGGAGTACGAGATCGTCTTCTGTGTGCAGGGAGCGAGCGATCCGGCGTTGCGGGTGGCCCGGAAAGTGAAGGAGATGCATCCCGGCCGGGAAATCTCCATCGTGGCGGCGGATTGCCGGGAAGGGTTGAACCCCAAGGTGAACAACATGATCCCGGGATACGCCGCGGCGAAGCATCCCTTCGTGCTGGTCAGCGACAGCAACGTGGCGCCGGCTCCGGGATACCTGCGGGAGGCGATGTCGCACTTCCGGGACCCGGAGGTGGGGCTGGTTTCCCACCTCGTGCGGGGCGTGGGAGCGAAGACGCTGGGGGCCAGGCTGGAGAGCCAGCACCTGAACACGTTCATCCTTCCTTCCGTCTGCTTTCTCGACCGGATGTTCTCCCTCCCGTGCGTCGTCGGCAAGTCGATGCTCATGCGGCGGACGGATCTCGAGGCGGTGGGGGGGTTTCGCGGGGTAAAGGATTACCTGGCCGAGGACTATATTCTGGGGGAACGGTTCCGCAAGGCGGGGAAGAAGGTCGTCGTG